>CAZOYZ010000040.1:12418-19349 GCA_964584045.1 uncultured Prolixibacteraceae bacterium
GCCTCTTTACCACTTCATCTTCAGGGGTTTTGAAATCCTGCTTTCGTTATTGAGCCGGTCAAGAGCAGAAACCCTGAATTGATAATTTTCCTCTTCCCCTGCACTTTTTTCCAGTTTGATCCTTTTTGACGAGGTAACCACAAGGATGGATCGCGGGTTGTCAGGATCGAAAGCTTCTCCTTCCCTGGTTTTATAAACGACAAAACGGACAGCACAATCCATTTCATTTTTTGCCCTTTTCATGTTCCACCTTATTTCCTGACCTCTTTTTCTCACCCGGGCCGGTTTGTCGGGCGGATTGTTATCAATCCACTTCATTGGCGGGACCAATGCAGGATATTTATAAAGGTTTTGCCGGAGGCTGTCCTGGAATCCCATCAAATCCCGTTGAAAATGCCTGGCGCTGTAAAAGGCTCCTCCCTTAATACCTTCAATGTTTCTCATGATCCTGATCTGCCGGGGCATCTGGTCAGGCTGTCGCCATTCGGGAACACCGGAGTAGCGTTCCGATTTATACAGCGCCTGTCCGATATACAGCGCCCGGTTAAACCGGTTGCTGCTCCACCAATGGCATAACAGCTCAAAATTAACCGACGGATGGCCAATATGCCAGTAAAGCTGAGGCATGACGTAATCGATCCATTCGTTCTGCTGCCATTTGAGCACATCGGCATACAGGTGGTCATAGTTGGTCGTTCCTGCCATTGTAAGCGAACCTCTCACGTCGTTGGTCATATTACGCCAGACGCCGAACGGACTGATGCCGAATTTTACCCAGGGTTTGGTTTCCTTGATCACCCTGGATAAAAGGCGGATGGTTTCGTCGACATTGTTCCGTCGCCAGTCATCGATCTCTTCAGGTTTGAAGTTACCCGGATACTGGTAATAGGTGACGAGATCCGGGAAAGGCGTTCCTGCGACCGGGTAAGGATAAAAATAATCGTCGAAATGGACTGCATCCACATCATAGCGGCTCACCACATCCTTCACGACTTCAGCGATAAACGCGCGGGTCTCGGGAAGGCCGGGATTGAAATACAGTTTATCTCCATAGGTCACAATCCATTCCGGATGCTGGAATGCCACATGACTGGAGGCCAAAGGTTCATCGGCGTGCTGGGCGATCCGGTAGGGATTACACCACAGATGAAGCTCCATACTTCGCTTATGACATTCGTTAATCCAGAATGCCAGAGGGTCATATCCCGGGTCCTTGCCTGGCGTCCCGGTCAGGTAACGTGACCAGGGCTCAAGGTTTGAGCGATAAAAGGAATCGGCAGCAGGCCGTCCCTGAAAGATGACGGCATTGATTCCGTTTTGCTGAAGCATATCCAGCATCCGTATCGCTTCCTGTTTCTGCTGGGTAATACCCAGCCCCGGTTTCGAAGGCCAGTCAATATTGTTTACGGTAGCGACCCATGCGGCGCGAAATTCGTATTTAGGTGAAACAGCATAAGACAAAAAATTAAACAACATTAAAAAAAGCAGGGTAAACAAGTTGGAACGCATAGTTGAATGTTTATTAAAGATCTTTTTCCGGTACAAATCAGGGAGAGCACTGCTATGGGTAATAACGTACAAACGCTTCCATGGCTTCATATTCGGCCATTCCCAGTTGGTTATATAATGCCGCTGTTCCATGATTCCTGTCCTCTGCACGCTGCCAGAATTCACGGGAATCGTCACCCGGGAACATCGCCCCTTCTTTTTGCGACTGGTGTCGGAAAATTGCTTCTCTTTTTTTGTAAAGTTCCTCCGGGCTGATCGGAACAGCCATCTCAATCTCGTCAATATCCCATTCATGCCAGGCTCCGCGATAAAGCCACAGCCAGCAGTCTTTCATCCAGTCATCCTCTTTTACTTCTTCCATCGCGTATAAAATGGCATCCAGACAAACCCGGTGGGTACCATGGGGATCGGACAGATCACCGGCCGCGAAAATCTGATGGGGTTTTATTTCTCTGAGGAATTCTTTAATGATCCCGATGTCTTCCAATCCGATAGATTTTTTTTGAACTTCACCTGTTTCATAAAAGGGCAGATCCAAAAAATGCACGTTCTGATCCTTGACACCGGCATACCGGCACGCTGCTGCGGCTTCCATCCGTCTGATCAGGCCTTTTATGGTGCGAACGTCGTGAATATCTTTCTCTCCTTCTTTTTTATTGGTCAGGAATGTCGTAGTCTTTTCATACTGATCTTTCTGCTTTTTGTTCCCCGGATCGTAATAATTCGTGTAGGAATTATGGAAAGAAATAAAACGGCTTGCATATTCATCCGACACTGCAATATTTCCCGATACCTGGTAAGCCACGTGAACGTCATGCCCCTGCTCCACCAGCCGGATCAGCGTACCGCCCATCGAAATGACGTCGTCGTCGGGATGAGGGCTAAAGATGATCACTCGCTTTTTACCCGGTGACTGACGCTCGGGACGATAGGTGTCGTCGGCATTGGGTTTACCTCCCGGCCATCCGGTGATCGTATGCTGTAGATCATTGAAGACCTTGATGTTTAATGAATATGCCGTTCTTTTGTCCGAGATGAGTTCACTTAAGCCATTAGTGATATAATCATTATTCGTCAGTTTCAGGATCGATTTGCCAGTCTGCTGGCAAAGCCATACCACCGCTTTGCGTACAAGTTTGTTTGAACTCCAGTCGCAGGTGTCGACCATCCATGGCGTCCTGACACGGGTGAGTTGCATGGCTGCACCCAAATCCAGGTAAACCGTGGCGTTGTTGTGCAGTTGAAGGTAACTGGCAGGTACCTGCTCGGTGACCGGACCTTCGATCGTGTTCTTCAGGATAGGGGCTTTTGCCTCTCCAAAACCCAACAGGATCACCCTTCTGGCCTTCATGATGTTATCAATGCCCATGGTGATGGCCCGTGAGGGAACGTTTGTGATTCCGCCAAACTGTTTGGCCAAATCCTGCTTCGTGGACGTGTCCATCAACACCAGCCGGGTTTTTGAATTCAGTTGTGAACCTGGTTCGTTAAAACCGATCAGCCCGGTCCTTCCTATTCCCAGTAACTGGATATCGATCCCCCCGAATTCCTGGATCTTTTTGTCGTATTCCCGGCAGAACTGGTAAAGCTCGCCAATGGGCAAATCACCCGTGGGTATGTGGATATGTTCAGGTAAAATATCAATATGACTGAAAAAATGTTTGAACATGAAGGTGTGATAGGAATAGATGGATTCCTCAGCAATGGGATAATATTCATCCAGATTGAACGTGACGACATGTTTGAAGGTAAGTCCTTCCTGCCGGTGCATCCTGATCAGTTCTTTATAGACGCCGATGGGTGTGGACCCGGTGAGGAGGCCGAGGACGCAGTATTTCCCCTGCCGTTGCTTCTCCTTGATTTCCATCGCGATCTCCCTTGCGGCATGCGCCGATGCTTCTTCCGATTCTTCATAAATATCGGTGGGGATCTTCTCATATTTTGTCAGGACATCAAGATGTGCCAGGTTTTTAGGCTTATGATACATCCTCCGGAACAACGGGCTATTTGAAGTTAATTTTTTCGGTAAATCCATAGCATCGATCTTTAACAACCATTTCGCCAAATTTATTCATTTAATTATCGATTGCAAAACCTTGCGTAAATTATTGAATTCGCCATGTAAAGTTTATATCTGAATTTTTGATATATTTGTCCGTTCGGGAGCCTGGCTCCTGATTTTTAAATCACACCAAGGTGAGATTTAATAAATAGGTTTAGTTGGTTTAGGTTAGTTTTCCGGGTGACCGGAACGGAAAAGGCAGTCAGAGGACTGCCTTTCCTTTTATAATAATTTTTCTGCTGCCGGTTTCCGGATTGTTCCAGCCGGCAAAGATCACTTCATCATTTTCAGCGTAGCTTATTCAGTTTCACGGATTTCCAAAAGCAAGGCTTTCGCTGCGGCAATAGTTTCGACCGGATCAAAGCGCAGGCTCAGTTTCCCTTCTTTTTCCTTCATGCGGCATTTGCCGGCATTTTTTTGGATGAAGTGAAGGACTTTAGTGAAGACTGGAGATTGGTAATAAGGGGATTTTGGATCGGAAATGAAATAGCAGATCATCTTTTTATTTTTCAGGATAATCCGCTCCATGCCCAAATCAATGGCAATCCACCTCAAGCGGACGACTTCCATCAATTCCTTGGCTTGCGCAGGAAGTGCACCAAAACGGTCGTTTAAGCCCACTTCAAACTGGTGAAGGTTTTCTTCCGTTCCCAGGCTGTCTAATTCGCGGTAAAGCAGCATTCGTTCTGAAGTGCTTTGAATGTACTGATCGGGGAACAGTAATTCCATATCGGTTTCGATCTGGCAGTCATGGACAAACCGGGTTTGCAGAAATGCTTTTTCCGTTTGCTCCTTTTCGCCTTTAAAGAGTTCCTGATACTCTTCCTGTTTGAGTTCCAGAATGGCTTCATTCAGGATGCGGTGATAGGTTTCGAATCCGATGTCGGCGATGAATCCGCTTTGTTCAGCTCCAAGGAGATTTCCTGCGCCCCTGATATCAAGGTCTCTCATCGCGATATTAAATCCGCTTCCAAGGTCCGAAAATTCCTCAATAGCCTGTAATCGTCGCCGGGCTTCTTCATTTAGGGTAGACAAGGGAGGTGTAAGCAGGTAACAAAAAGCTTTTTTATTGGAGCGGCCCACGCGTCCGCGAAGCTGGTGTAAGTCGCTTAATCCGAAGTTTTCGGCATGGTTGATGATGATCGTGTTGACATTGGGAATATCCAGACCTGATTCAATGATGGTTGTTGCGATCAATACGTCGTAATCTCCGTTTATAAAATTGAGCATGATCTTTTCCAGCTTACTGCCTTCCATTTGGCCGTGAGCTACCATTGTTTTGGCTTTCGGAACAATCCGGTTAACCGTGTCCTGAACGGCATAGATATTCTGTACCCGGTTGTGGATAAAGAAAACCTGTCCGTTGCGGGCCATTTCATTGTTAACCGCATCACGGATGATATCTTCGCTGAACCTGTGCAGTTCCGTGATAATGGGGTAGCGGTTTGGAGGAGGCGTCTGGATCACCGATAAGTCCCTCGCGCCCATCAGGGAGAATTGCAGTGTCCTTGGAATCGGAGTGGCTGTGAGGGTAAGTGTATCCACGTTAACCTTTATTTGTTTCAGCTTTTCCTTGACGGAGACGCCAAACTTTTGTTCTTCATCCACGATCAGCAATCCCATCTCTTTGAATTTCACGTCTTTCCCGATCAGCCGGTGTGTCCCGATCAGGATATCGACCTTTCCCTCCTTCAGGTCGTGAAGCGCCTTTTTGATGTCGGCAGACTGGCGGAGGCGGCTGATGTAGTCGATGTTTACCGGAAAGTCTTTTAACCGGTCGGTAAATGTCCGGTAATGCTGAAGTGCCAGGATCGTTGTCGGGACAAGCACAGCGACCTGTTTTCCGTCAGTAACTGCTTTAAATGCGGCCCGGATGGCTACTTCCGTTTTTCCGAATCCGACATCGCCGCATACCAGCCGGTCCATGGGGATCTCCCGTTCCATATCCTCCTTGACCGCCTGGGTGGCTTTCATTTGGTCGGGGGTATCTTCAAAGATAAAAGACGCTTCCAATTCTTTCTGAAGAAATGAGTCGGGTGAAAAGGCAAATCCTTTTTCTTTTTTCCGCAGGGCATACAGTGCGATAAGTTCACGGGCAATGTCTTTTACCTTGCTCTTCGTTCTTTCCTTTAGCTTTTGCCAGGCGCCGCTCCCCAGCTTGTTTATCTTTGGCTCCATGCCATCTTTACCCTTATATTTGGTGATCCGGTGAAGGGAGTGGATGTTGACCAGAAGGACGTCATTGTCGCGGTAAACCAGCCGGATCGCTTCCTGGATCCTGCCGTTTAATTCAGTTTTAACAAGACCGGCGAATCTGCCGATCCCATGGTCGATGTGTACCACATAGTCGCCCTGATGAAGTGTATTCAGTTCCTTCAGGGTAATACTTTCTTTCTGTTCCCTTCGGCTCCTGAGCCTGAAGCGGTGATACCGCTCAAAGATCTGATGATCCGTATAGCAGCATATTTTCAGTTCATGATCGATAAATCCCTCATGCAGTGTAAGATCCAGTCCTGTGAACCTGACATCCAGCCGCTGATCGTCGAAAATGGCACGAAGCCGCTCGATTTGCTTTTCGTTTGAAGAAAGAATAAAATTCCGGTAACCTCTGCGTGCATTCTCTTCCAGATTTTCTGCAAGGAGCTGAAAATTTTTGTTGAATACAGGTTGGGGTGATGTCATAAAATCGAACCGGAAGGCCGTGGAATACCAGGGTGAGGAGCCGGTTTCCAAACATGTAAACTTTTCAAGCGCTGCCGAGAAATCGCCGCCGGTGATCACTTTTTCCGACAAATCTTCTCCCGTAACAGCGGTTTGCGTGCTGAGGCGATCGATCAGGTCTGAAGTCAACCTGGTATCCTGAATAAAGATTGTGCTGGTCTCGGGAAGAAAATTCAGGAAGTTGTCACGTTTTTCTTCATTGAACCCGCTCTGAATATTTGGGATGATGACGATCTGGTCTGTTTGAGCCACTGAAATCTGATCGGCGATGCTAAATATCCGTATCGTATCGATCCTGTCTCCAAAAAAGTCGATCCGGCAGGGATCCTCGCCCGAAAAAGAAAAGACATCCACGATGCTTCCCCGGATAGAATACTGGCCGGCCTCTGCCACAAAATCGACCCGTTCAAATCCATATTCAAACAACACTTCGTTCAGAAATTCGATCGACAGCTGATCGCCCTTATTGATCCGGAAACTGTTCGAGGTAAGCGTCTCACTGGTGATGACCTTCTCGGCCAATGCTTCAGGATAAGTCACAATGCTGACAGGTATTTGCTGCTGGAGTTGACTTAATACTTCTGTGCGAAGAATAATGTTTTCCTGTTCCGGCTGGTCAAATTGAAGCGGTCGTTTGTA
>CAZOYZ010000041.1:0-19341 GCA_964584045.1 uncultured Prolixibacteraceae bacterium
GATTTTGCCAACGGATTAGCGGGTATTGGCTGGGGTATCGAATATCTCGTACACAATAATTTTATTGAAGCCGATACGGATGAAGTCCTGGAAGAATTTGACAACCGCCTGTCTAAAGAATTCACGTACAGTACGCCAAAAGAAATTGGATTACTCAACGGACTTACTGGCTTGGGTGCTTATTTTCTTAAGCGAATCCAAAGCCACGAGTCGAATGATCATAAAATGCCAACTCTGACCAATAAAGAAACCTTGGTCCATTTGATCGATGAAATGGAACGAAGACTTTCAGGTAATCATACTATTGAGCTATTAACCGGCAATAAGGAACCATCTGAAACAAAAACACCTGGAACAAAAATAACCACAAAAACAATCGGCGCTATAGAAACTTTCGACATTACCTGGGATTATCCTGCTTTGATCTGGTTCCTTGCGGAATTGCATGAAGAAGGCATCTTTAATTTTAAAGTGGAAAAGATAATCCAACAGTTAATAATACCGCTAAAAGTTGAAGCCAATCTGCCAAAATTACAGAGTAACCAGTTATTGCTCATACTTGCCCTTACAAAACTCTTACAAACGCTGAAGACGCAGGAAACAACAGAAACAATCAACGCTATAAAAACAGTGATACATCAGTTGCAAGAAGATATTAACGGTGAGTCGTTCAAGGCCGACTTTTTTCGTAAAGACTTCACCGTAAAGCACGGCGTAGCCGAAATTGCATGGATTTATGCGCAACTATACTTCCTGACTGCAAATGATTACTACAAAGAACGATCAGAATATTGGTTAAACCAGGACCCCTTGACTAACTTCTGGGGCAAAATCGATGAAATCGACGGAGGATCTGAAAAAAACCAGGAAACAGCCTATGGCTTATTGGAAGGACTTGCAGGTTTAATCTTTACAAGATATTTGTCACCCTAAAGATTAAAATACAATGGGAGCAATGACAGAAGATAATACCGTATTTGTATTACAGAGAGCTATCCGAAGCTTTAAGATCAAAGTGGCGGATAGCACAATTAAGGAATTCCTGTTGGCTCACCCCTATTATCCGACTTTAAAGAGTGTATGCGATGCTCTTAAAAAATGGAGAATTGAGCATTATCCTTTAAGGCTGGAACCCTCCGAGATCAAAGAGTTAGAGACGCCATTTATCGCTCATTTAAATGTGTCTGGCGGGCAACTGGCCTTTGTTGAAAAAATAAAGGATGACCACGTATCGTACATCGTTTATAAAGAAAAAAACCGGACGGAATCATTTGAAGTTTTTGCCGGTAAACTATCGGGAGCGGTTGTCATCCTGGAGAAAGGGTTAAATTCCGGAGAAAAGGGTTATCGGCAAAAACAACAATCCGGGATTTTAACCAAAGCCCTCCTTCCATTCGGGATAACTGCTGTTTTATTACTTTTTCTTTCTAATCTTTTTCCATATTCCGGAGGTCTTATTTTTCAGCCAGGAATTATGGGCAAGGCATTATTAATTACAAAATTAGCTGGCATCACTTCCTGTATATTCCTGATAATGAAAGAATTTGAAATTAAAACCAGCTTAACGGAACGAATCTGTAGCTTTACTTCTAAAACAGATTGTGATGTCATTCTTTCTTCTTCTGCTTCAAAGATATTTGGATGGATTGACTGGGCGGATGCCGGTTTGATCTACTTTACGGGAACACTTCTTTTTCTGTCAGGGGCAAGAGAAAATACCTCAATGGGCATTTTGGCTTCGATCAGTGTGCTTTCATTACCCTATCCGGCATTTTCAATCTATTACCAGTGGATGAAGTTAAAAAAGTGGTGTCCCTTCTGCCTGGCGGTGCAGTTTGTTTTGATAGCCGAGTTTGTTTTTTTATCTCCGGCATTAAAAGCGATTATTTTCACGGGGACCGATATGCTCAGGCTTACGATCTCATTTTTTGTACCTGCTGTCATCTGGTTGGTCTTTAAAGCCTATTACAATAAGTCCGAAGAACTGGAACAGGAGCATCGTTCCTATTTAAGGATAAAACGTGATCCGGCCATTTTCCGTTTTTTGCTGACCCAAAATAAACATACTGAATTTCCGGAAACGGGAACTGCTTTGGTATTGGGGAATTCCGACGCCCCAATCATGTTAACCGCATTTCTAAGTTTATACTGCAATCCCTGTGCAAAAGCTTTTAAACAGTTGAAACCGGTAATCGAAAATTGTCAGGAAGTAAAAGTCAATGTCATTTTCTCTGTACATCACGACGAAGAAACGCTGAAGTTGATAAATGTCCTTTATTATCTCTATCAGTCCAAAGGGAATCAAGCATGCCTTGAGTTTTTAGATAAATGGTATTCCGCGCCCAAAGCATTCCGAAAAACATTTTATAATACAGCGATTCTCCCTGAAGACTTTAACATAGCAACACAGGCTGAAACAGAAAACAAGCAACTCTTTGAAACATATCACATAGAAGGTACGCCGGCAATTTATGTGAACGGGTATAAATTTCCAAACCAGTTTGCATATACTGATCTTGAATATTTTGTTGATGATCTTAAACAAATAACGATGGAAAGCAAAAGGCAGGAAGCTCATATCAACTGAATCAACCGCTTCCTGCCTGCACTTTCCGAAAAGAAAGGAGGTGTTAAAATAATGAAAAAATTAGGTAAATTATCAATCAATCCTGAAAAAGTAATGAAGAATGAAGAACTGGTGAATTTGCGAGGAGGGTATTCTGGAGCAACCCTTGCTTGTGATGGAGAGACTATCTGCCGATTTAATATTCCCAATTGTGAGATGGCAGAAGAGGTATGCCGTGATCTTTGTCCCGGCTTTACCGGATCATTTGTTTGTCATGCTTGGTAAGATCAAATAGACCTGATAAAATTATCAGGTCTATTTCAAATACTATGTAAAATACATCTACTATGAAGGTAAATTTTCGGCTCTTTGTAATAATGCTGGTTCTTTTGGCTTTTTGTAAAAGAGAGGACAAATCTACTCCTGAATTTGACTTGCAAAATCTGGATAAGGCATCACAAATTTCAATTTCTGCATTAGGTGTAGTTGATATTAAATACATTCCATTATCAACAGATAGCAATACAAGGATGTCAGAAATTTGGAACTTAAAAACATCAAACAATTATTTTTATATTGAAGACAGAGGTAAAAAAAGTAAAATATTAAAATTCTCAGGAACAGGTGATTTTCTGTGTGAAATAGGACAAAGAGGCAAAGGACCTCATGAATATTTATTTTCTTCAGATTTTGCAATCTCCTCAAAGAATCAAAATATTTTCATTTTATCAGGATCAGAAGATAAATTTTATATTTACTCATCGGAAGGAAAATTTATCAGAACGATGTCGTCTCCATCTGAAAAAACTTCTTCGCTAGACTGTCTAGAAGATAATATTATCTGTTACAGTGGGAACCGCGATGGATCCGTAAAAAATAGTTTTGACATAATTGATTTTAAGGGAAAGGTAATAAAAAGTTTTTCAAACAAATATCCATATCAATCCACAGGTTTTGAAACAGGATTTTCAGAGGAATGTATTTTTTACATGTATGAAGATCAATTATGTATAAAAGAATTCCATTCGGATACAATTTTTATCTTCGATCAACAATTACATTTTATCCCGAAATATATTCTGAAACAGGGAACAAAAAGATTTTTACCGGAAATCAGAGAAGTAAAGGATATGTTTGCTTATCTGGCTGAGAGTTCTAAATATATCTCTCAAAAGAATCTTTTTGAATCAAATAGTTACCTATTCTTTGAATTTAACTTAGAAAAACAGCATTATTGCAGTATCAGCTCAAAAAGTAGCGGAAGAACGTATCTTATAAATGCTAAAAGTGGACTTATAAATGATCTGGATGGAGGGCCTAATATTTTACCTAAAGCTATCAAGGACGATAATACTATAGTCGCTTGGATTGACGCCTATCAGTTCAAAGCTTATGTGGCTTCTGATGAATTTAAGAATTCCACTCCCCAATACCCCGAAAAGAAAAGGGAACTGGAAAATCTGGCTGATGTTCTGAACGAAAATGACAATCCGATTTTGATGCTGGTAAAATTAAAGGAATAACGATGGAAATCAAAAGGCAGGAAGCTCATGTCAACTGAATCAACCGCTTCCTGCCTGCACTTTCCGAAAAGAAAGAGGTGTTAAAATAATGAAAAAATTAGGCAAATTATCTATTAATCCTGAAAAGGTGATGAAAAATGACGAGTTGGTGAATTTAAGAGGCGGGTATATTGGTGTATGCTGTCTTTGTCACGATTTCGGGAGTGGTCAATATCTAGCTATTTATGGCTCTACTAGAGAGGAATGTGAAGAGGATTGTAATGCTCTAGGGTATGGATCATTTATATGGTCACCTATGTGTTAATTATTAATCAGCAGGCACGCATGTCCGAAGATTGTCAACATGCGTGTCTGCAAAGAGTTTATTCTGATGATTAGGAATTTCGTTTGGGAGGTATCCCTAATGCTGATATTTTTAGCTGGATGTGGAAAAAGAGAAAAGTCCTCCTCCTTGATTGTCATTAACCCAGATACTTTTACTGAAAGAGATATTGTTTTATCCGAATTCTCTGATAGTATCTTTTATGTGCCCTTAGCTTCAAATCCGTCCTTTCGGAATATTACTGATCTTGAGTTTTCAAATGATCGATTTTATTTGGGAGTAAATCCCGCAAATATACTCGTGTATGATTGGAAAGGTAACCTTATTAACACTATTGGACATACAGGAAGAGGTCCGGGAGAGTATAAATACACATTACATTTAACATTAAATTCCGCCGGGAATACGGTTTATCTACATGATATCAACACAATTAACAGGTATACTATATCCGGAGATTTTTTAAATGTTATTTCGCTACCAGCGTATTTGCGTTCCGGCGATATTATTTATTTCGATGATAAGATATACTTCTTTTGTAATATAATCTATGGCCAGGCAAAATATAATTGGGTTGTATTGGACACATTGGGAAATATTCACTTTTCGAAACCAAATAATATTCCGGAATTTAAATCTCATGCCGGTTTTTCGATAAGGCCTTTCAACGATTCAGACCATCTTTATTATTGGAATCACTATAATGATACGATCTTCCAAATAGATCAGGATGGTTATAAACCATGTTACTTATTTGGTCATGGCGATTTTCGCATTCCGACCAGGGATATCACCATTTCCGAAGTTATTCAAGGCAGGTTCCTTACTATATCTAATCTAATCGGTACAAAAAATTATTTATTTCTTAGCTACTTTTATAACAAAACATTACACACTGCTTTTTTGAATAAAGCTTCCGGAAAATTTTTTATGACAAAGAATTATTGGGAAAGTGAGAAAAAAATAGCCGGCTTCATGAATGATATCGACTGTGGCTTACCATTTACTCCTAAATATATCTTTAAGAAAGATGGTTCTGAATATTTGTTGAGTTGGTATTCCGCTTATGACATTAAAAACTACGTTTCTTCAGAAAAATTCAAAAAGACCATTCCGAAGGTTCCGGCAAAGAAAGGGGCTTTAGAGAAGTTTGCAAATAACTTGGATGAAAATGACAACCCGGTATTGAAGTTGGTAAAACTGACAAAGTAAGATCATTATGAAAAGGAATTCTCCGAAAGTTTCTGTTGTAATGCCTGCTTTCAATTCTGAGAAATTTATTGAAGAAGCAATTGACAGCATATTAAACCAGACGTTTGGTGACTTTGAATTGATAATAATCGACGATGGATCAACCGATAAAACCGTTGAATTAGTAAAATCATACCATGACAAAAGAATTATTTTATTACAGCATAAAAGCAATTTGGGAAACTATCCGGCACGTAACCTTGGGATGGAAAAATCCAGAGGTAAATATATCTGCGTAATGGATTCAGACGATATTGCAGTCTCGAATCGAATCGAACAACAAAATCTATTCATGGAGAGCAACGAAGAAGTCGGAATTTGCGGAGGCTATACCGAAATCATTGGCTCTTCCCAAGAACTCACTCCATCGACTGACTACAATGAATTGAAAGTCTGGCTATTATCAAATATTATTTTTAAACATCCGACGATTTTTATAAGAAAGCGTTTTTTGTCAAAATATAAGTTGAGTTACAATACTTCGTTTCGATATGCTTCTGATTATGACTTTTTGGTAAGATCTGCTGAATTCTTCCCAATTACTAATATACCTGAAGTCGTACTTCGGCACCGGAGACATCCTGATCAAATTTCCCGGGCCAATGCGAAAGAGCAACGCGAGATTGTAAATATCATTCAGTTAAGACAATTGGACTACTTTAAAATCTTGCCTTCAGAGCAAGAAAAGATAACTCATTTAAAACTGATGAACAGAGAGAGAATCTCAGATAAAAAAGAATTTGACACTTTGCTTGATTGGTCCAATAAACTTATCAGGCGGAATTTTGAGCGTAACTATTTTGATCATGACCACTTATCGGTATTCTTAAAAAGCATGCTTAAGAATATTCTCAGAGGCCATGAAATTAACAAGGCTTCATGATTGAAACCGACGAAAGGTGATGAGTTATATGGAGAAACTGAAAGAATCCAAAAGAGGGTTTATGGCTTACTAGAAAACGAAACAGGAATATGATGATTTTGCATATGATATAAATATTAAATATGGAAAGCAAAAGGCAGGAAGCTTACGTGAACTGAACCCACTGCTTTATGCCTGTACCTTTCCTTAAAAAAAGGAGGTAATATGACAAAGATAAACGATTAACCCAAACCCAAGACATAGCCTTCCAGCCTTTGAAAGGATAAACAAGGCAAAAACTAAATATTAAACTTTAAATTTTTAAAAATGAAGAAACTTGGAAAATTATCAATCAATCCTGAAAAGTTGATGAAAAATGAGGAATTGATTAATTTGAGAGGAGGATATTCTGGCACTTGTGCTGCAATTTGTGAGATGCCTGACGGCGGTCATATATGCAATGTCAGTATGAGCGAGGCTGAAAATTATGCTACACAATGCGGTCTAATAGGTGGTAGAGGTAAGTGGTGTTGCGACAGCTGCAGTAGTTCCTCTTGGTATAGCCTTGTGTGTTGATAAAAATACATAAATAAACAAACCACCTTCAGAGGAGGTGGTTCGTTTTGTTGGAGGTATATTAACGATTTTGATAGAGTAGAAAATATTTGCCCATTAAACTATTATAGCTCAGGTAAAGATGTGTATTTGATTGAATATAATCTAACTACGATTAGAAGGCAGAACTTGAAGAATTTACAAGAAGATGTGACATGAATGAAATCCAAAGTCGATGCTATTGAAAATGAATAATAATGATGATAATAATATACAACAATGAAAAATTCACAATATTTATTTCTGATCCCATTTGTACTTATTACATGCAATGTAAAAAGTACTGAACAACAGAAAACAATAAAAACAGGAGTTGAGATGAATGAGCCTTTTGTGATCAACCCTCAAGAATTTGAAAAGAATAATTTAAGCTTATCGGTATTTGCAGATGACATTAAGTATATACCATTATCCAACAGCTTACTAATAGGATCTGTTTATCCTTTCCGAGTTACTCCCAATGCTGTATATTTAGTTTATGACAGTAGTGGCGGAGGTGAAGGAGATGGACATCCGCAATTATTCAGGTTTGATAAAAATGGTCAGATTCCTGTTCAGATTGGAAGAGTAGGTAACGGTCCCCAGGAATATTTGTCTGGAAATCTCTTCGCAGTTGATGAAGCGAATAACCGAATTTATATATGCGGCAAGATAAATACTGTTCTGGTGTTCGATACCTTGGGCAATTATATCAGAGAGTTTAAATTTCAGAATTCTGAGTTGAGCTTCTCTAAATTGGAAATTTTGAGTAGCAATAGATTATTTTTACATCAAAGTAAATTAGGAGCCAAAGGGTCATATCTTTGGTATGTTACAGATACATTGGGGAATGTAATTTCAACTAAGAGTAATTCAACCCCACTATTCGAAACTCAAACCGGACCACAATCAGGAACTTTTAAATACAAAGATAAAATATCGTATTGGATTGATTACAACGATACTATCTTTAAAATATCTCCCGATTTAACTTACCATGCATCGTATATTATTGCCCCGGATGAACCCCGGGTTGATGAATCGGAATTACACCATCGGGCTGGTATGTTATTTAAGCCTTCGGAGTATTATTTACCACGTTTTTTTATAGAAACGAATAAGTATTTAATAAGCAGGTATTCCTATAAAGGTGAATATGCTTTTGCTTTTATCGATAAGGAGACAAGAAAAACATTTACTTGCAATTACAAATTGGGGAACGGCACAACAGGAGGAATCGTGAATGACTTTGATGCCGGGTTAATGTTTTTCCCTCTTGATTATTTTTCTGCTGGGGAAAATGAATACCTCTGTGCTATTATTCAACCATTCGAACTTAAAACCCATGTGGTAACAGATGAATTCAAAAATTTCACCACCAAGTATCCCGAAAAGAAAAAAGAACTAGAAAAATTGGCCAATAGCCTGAAAGAAAACGACAACCCGGTACTGATGCTGGTAAGACTAAAGAAAGAATAAAAGGAAAACTATTAACTATGGAAAGCAAAAGGCAGGAAGCTTACGTGCATTGAACCCACTGCTTCCTGCCTGGACCTTTCCTTTACAAAGAAAGGAGGTGATGTGACAAAAATAATCAATTAAAAGTTCAGAGGATCTAAGTATCCAGCCTTTGAAAGGATAGACAAGGCATTTTCAAATGTCGATTTAAAACCATTCAAAAATGAAAAAACTAGGTAAATTATTAATCAATCCAGAGAAGTTGATAAAAAATTCGGAGTTAGTGAATCTGAAAGGAGGAGGGCTATACGGCACAGGACATTGGCTATCTTGTAAAAGAGGCTCAGGATCATGTGAAACCGAAGTTAGTGATTGTGACGCCACTCGACGTTTAAGAGACTTGTGTGACTATGGCTGTCCTGGTTGGGACAGTTATGTATGCGTTTAAAATTATAAAATCAAGGGAGTTTACTACTCCCTTGATTTTATAAAACTCTACTTTTATATCCGGGCCTTAATATTATTTAATAGATCATACGTATGAGCAGATTAAAAATCTACTTTTTTACTCTATTAATATTTTTGAGTAATTGTAAAAATATAAGCAATCGTGAAAAACGGTTAATAACTTTTGACTTAAAAGATTTAAGCAAAACCACAAATGTAAAATTATCAGATTTGGGATTTACAGATATCGAATATATACCTTTAGAAACCAATGAACAATGTCTTATTTCAGAGATTAATGAGTTTATTACTGGTAACGATTTTTTTCTTATAAAATATTTTAATGAAATTTTAGAATTCCGAAGTGATGGTTCTTTTGTCACCAAAATTGGTAGGGAAGGAAGAGGTCCTCAGGAATTTCAAAATGCTCATGATTTGGATGTTGATGAAAAAAATCAATATATCTATATAGTCTCCGGCTGGGAACACAAATTTTATGTTTTCTCTCAAAATGGAGGATTCATAAGAACGATATCCAGTCCCAGGCATACTACTGAAATTAAATTTGCAGATGATTACATTTTATGCTATAGTATAAATACAGAAGGTATTACAGAAAACAGCTTTAATTTATTGAATAAAGAAGGTTTAATTGAAAAGAGCTTCCGCAATAAATATCCGTATAATGTCCGGGTCAATTTAATTTATTTTCAACATGAAAATCTGTTTTACCGGTTTAATAACCAGCTCTTAAAGAAAGAAATCTATTCTGATACCGTATATATTTTCAAGAACAAAAGCTTTATACCCAGTTTTGTACTTGAACACGGGGAAAAATTACTGACGCCAAAAGCGCGTGGAGATTTCGATCCAATAGATATTATGGAGAATTATATCACACAATGGAATTTGTTTGAATTTGGAGATAAAGTTTACTATGAGTTTTCAATTAAAGGCGAACGATATGGCTTTATTGGTTCAAAGACAAATGATTTTCAGGTTTTAACGAAACAAGGTTTTATTAATGATGTCGATGGAGGTCCAAATATTAAATTTCAAACAACAAGAGATGATAGTACTGTAGTAAGTTGGATAAATGCCATTGATTTAAAAACATACATCGTTTCCGAATCTTTTAAAACCTTCAATCCCAAGTATCCCGAAAAGAAAAAAAAACTGGAAAAGCTGGCCAATAACCTGAAAGAAAATGATAATCCGGTACTGATGTTGATAAAGCTAAAAGAATAACAATGAGAACTAATCATAAAAAGAAAAATTGGAAGGAAGCCTGCACTACATGTAGTTAACTCTTTCTGCATGAACCTCATATAAGAGGCATAACTCGAAAAACGGGAAACAGTATTTGTCCTTAAATAATCAGAACATATCTAAAACATTCATGCCCAAATTCCCCCATTATAAGCAACTGGATTCGATGGATTGTGGTCCGACCTGCCTGAGGATGGTATCGAAGTTCTATGGAAAGAGTTACTCTTTGCAGTACCTGCGCAGCCAGTCATACATTACCCGTACCGGGGTTTCCATGCTGGGTATCAGTGAGGCTGCTGAGAATATTGGCTTTCGCACCAAAGGGTACCGGTTAAGCTGGGAGGAATTGCGCGATGAAGTTCCTTTTCCCTGCATCGTCCACTGGAAACAGCGGCATTTTGTGGTAGTTTACGATATCCGGAAGAAAAGAAAAGGGGAAATTATTTACGTGGCCGATCCTGCCATGGGGTTACTGCAGTATTCCAAAGAAGAATTCCTGAAATGCTGGCTTAGTTCCGATTTTGACGGACAACGTATCGGAACTGCGCTCCTGCTGGAAACCACCCCTGCGTTCTATACCCGCGACGAGGAGGAAACTCAAAAGAAGCTTACCTTCAGGTACCTGCTCGGCTATCTTCGTCCGTACCAAAAATACATTATCCAGCTTGGGATGGCTATGCTCACCGGGAGCATGATCAGCATGATCTTTCCTTTCCTGACCCAGGCCATTGTCGACTACGGGATTAACAACAATGACCTGAACTTTATCCTGATGGTGCTTATTGCCCAGGTCATGCTCTCGGCAGGGACCATGGCCAACGACATGATCCGCAGCTGGATCATGCTCCATGTGACCACCCGGATCAGCATTTCGCTGATCTCCGATTTCCTGATCAAGCTGATGCGTCTGCCTGTTTCCTTTTTTGATGTCAAGCTCATCGGTGATATCATGCAGCGCATCGGTGATCACAGCCGCATCCAAAACTTTCTGACCGGTTCGCTGATCAACATCCTCTTTGCCGTGATCACCCTGGTGATTTACACCGCCATTATGGCAACCTATCACCTGGGAATACTCGGGATCTTTTTTATTGGAAGTGTTTTTTACGTAAGCTGGGTACTGCTCTTCCTGAAAAGACGGCGGGAGTTGGATTACAAACGTTTCCAGCAGGCCTCGGCCAACCAGAGCAATATTGTGCAGCTGGTTACCGGCATGCAGGAGATCAAACTCAATGGTTGTGAACAGCAAAAGCGCTGGGAATGGGAACGTATCCAGGCAAGACTGTTCAAGGTCAGTGTGAAAGGACTGGTGCTGAGCCAGAGCCAGCAGGTGGGCGCAACCTTTATTAATCAGGCCAAGAACGTATTTATCTCTTTTCTGTCGGCTAAAGCCGTTGTAACCGGAGATATGACCCTGGGGATGATGATGGCTGTCCAGTATATTATCGGGCAACTGAATGCACCCATCGAACAGTTCATCGGTTTTACCCAGGCTGCGCAGGATGCCCGTATCAGTATGGAACGGTTGGGCGAGATCCGGGAAAAAGATGATGAAGAACGTCCTGAAGACAACTTAATAAGAGAAATTCCCCATGACAAGGGAATCAATATCCGGAATGTGACCTTTCAGTATGAAGGTCCGCACTCGGAGAAAGTGCTGGACGGCATTAACCTGGAAATCCCTCCCGGCAAGGTAACGGCCATCGTGGGGACCAGCGGGAGCGGAAAAACCACCCTTGTCAAGCTGTTGCTTGGTTTCTATAAACCAACCGAAGGGGAAATCCTGCTGGGAGACAAGAAGCTGGACCGCTACAGCCCAAGGGAGTGGCGCAAACACTGCGGGGTAGTGATGCAGGAAGGCTATATCTTCTCGGACAGCATTTCGGGGAACATCGGGGTAATCGACGAGTATTCCGAACAGGAAAAAATTGAACAGGCAGCCCGAGCGGCCAACATCCATGAAACCATTGAAGAAATGCCGCTGCGGTATGACACCAAAATCGGCAATGACGGGACCGGGCTGAGTACCGGGCAAAAACAACGGATCCTGATCGCCAGGGCAGTTTACAAGGACCCTTCGTTCATCTACCTGGACGAGGCTACCAATGCCCTGGATGCCAATAATGAGCGGGTGATCATGGAAAACCTGGACCGGTTTTTCCGGGGAAGGACCGTTGTGGTAGTGGCTCATCGCTTGAGCACGGTGAAAAAGGCAGACCAGATCGTGGTGCTGGAAAAGGGAAAGATCACAGAACGGGGAACCCACCGGGAACTGGTACAACAAAAAGGAGAATACTACCGGCTGGTCAAAGACCAGCTGGAACTGGGAGGATAAAGGAACGGAAACCGGAACAGGGAGAAAAGAAGAACAAGAGGAACGAAACAATAAACTAACAATAAAAACCTATGCCACAGGTTGACCAGATTGAACAGCACAGTGAAGAGGTACAGGACATCATGGGCCGCATACCCGGCAGCCTCACCCGTTGGGGACTGACAGTTATTTTTGCCGTCTTTTTTTCGGTCATTGCAGGCAGCTATTTTTTTAAGTTCCGTGAAATTGTCTCAGCCCCGATGATGATTACCACCGCCAATCCGCCTGCCCCGCTCATTTGTAAGGCTTCAGGGCGGATTGCCCGCTGGTTTGTGACCGACGGGCAGGAGGTAAAGGCAGGTGATTGCATCGCCCTGATCCGCAATACGACCAGTATGGAAGACATGCTGCGCCTGGAAGCAGTGATAGCTGTGCTGGATTCAACGATGATCAGCGAACAACTGGGAAAAATCATCCTGCCCGAAAAACTGATCTTAGGGGAAGTGCAGGGAAACTATAACCAGTTCTGCAAAAACTGGATGAATTACCGGGACTATTGCACGATCAATTTCCAGGGGAAAAAGATCGGGCTCTTGCAGCAGGAAATGGAAAAGCAGCGGCAATACTATGATTTGTCGCTGCAACAGCAGAAAATGATGGAGCAGGAAATGGTTATTTCAGAAAAAGAGCTGGAACGTTACAAAAACATGCTGGAAAAAGGAGGTATATCGGAATCGCAAATGGAAGAGGCGCGGGCCGAATTAATCCGGGCAAAACGTTCCTATTCGTCTTTTCTTGCCTCGCTCAAGTCGGGCGAGATCACCATGATCAACCAGCGGCGTTCGCTGCTGGAGATACAGGAGCAGCATCGTAACACACTGATGGAGTTTGAACTTAGCCTCGCAGAGAATATCCGGACATTAAAGAACCAGATTAAAGGATGGAAGGAAACCTATCTGATCAGCAGTCCGACTGAAGGGATCGTTACATTGACGAAATACTGGAGCGAGAACCATGTGGTCAGTGCGGGAGAACGCCTGGCCACGGTAGTTCCGGGAAAGAACGGGCCTGTAATCTGCAGGGCGAAGGTATCGTCATCAGGGATTGGTCAGGTTGAGCGAGGACAAAAAGTGAACATTAAGTTGTCGGGATTTCCGTACATGGAACATGGCATGCTTACCGGGACAGTGAATGCTGTGTCTTTGGTGCCGGAAGAGGATAACTATATCGTGGAGATTGGGGTGGACGAAACAATGAAGTCCAGTTACCGGGAACAGCTTCGCCTTGTACAGGAGATGGAAGGCACTGCCGAAATCATCACCCGGGAAAACCGGCTGATGATCAGGTTTATTAATCCTTTACGGATGTTTTTGAATAGAGAACGATAAGAAAGTTAAATGGGATGAGAGAATTAAACATAAAAGCAAACCAGCATATGATTCAACAGTATTCAACCAGACGTCCGATTAACGTATTCCCAAGGTTACAGCAGCTAAAAAAACGGTTATCGGAAAAAAAAGAAATTACCGCCTTTCACTGGGCATTACATTCACCCCGTAGAGCATCTTTTTATTACTGGTTTTTCAGTAAACGGTTCGACAGGGAACATTACAGCGTACTGTATGGCAAGTACCTGAACCTGAGCAACGATATAAACAGCTTGGCTAACGATGCCCTGTTGAGGAGGTCATTACATATGATTGAAAAAGGGTTAACTGCTATCCCCAGGAGACCCGTATGGGCAGAGAATTATATCCTGGACACGCTCAGTGCCCTTCACTATGTATTGCAGAAAAAATGCAATGATACGACTCATCGCTGGGCCTTCGATGTATTAACCCGATTCTTCGAAAATACCATGTCTAAGGAGATTACCAATCAGGCCAAGTCTATTTTTACCGATCTTGTCAAAAAATACCCTTTAGCCCTGGATGGGTCAACACCTCATTGCCCTTACAGACGCGAAGATACAGAACCTTCCGGGGTAGATTATACTGCTTTTATGAAGTTGTGCCGTCAACGGCATTCCATCCGGTGGTATCAAAATAAGGAAGTGCCACTGGATCTGGTCAGGCAAGCCATCGAAGCCGCGCTTGCCGCTCCCAGCGCCTGCAACAGGCAGCCATTTAGGTTTATTATTATCCGGGACAAGAAGAAACTGGCAAGGGTCGTGAGGATGCCAATCGGTTGTGATACCTTTGCATATAACATCAAAATGATGGTAGCCTTGATTGGAGACTTGAGCGCTTATTTTGATGAGCGGGACCGACACCTGATCTATCTTGACGGGGGACTGGCAGCGATGAATTTTATGCTTGCGCTGGAAACCCAAGGATTGTCATCCTGCCCGGTAAACTGGCCGGATATTGAAGCGCGTGAGCAAATCATATTCAGGGAATTTGATTTAAGTACCAATGAGCGAGGTATCCTTTTTTTTTCGGTGGGTTACCCGCTGATGGAAGCAGACGTTCCTTTTTCAGCCAGGAAAAGTGTTGAACAGGTCATTCAAATAAGGTAATGTATATCCAGATAGACAATGTAGGTTTTGTTAACAAGGGAGCCCAACTGATGTTGTACTCGGTTATAGACCGGCTGAAACAGGAAAGCAAATGGAGTCCAAGGTTTATTGCCGGATTGAATTGCAATGGCACGATCAGACAGATCATAAACTCCGGTTTATTCAAAAAGGCTGATTTTATCCGTTTACCCCAAATCGTACTGGAACCTTACGGATTAGCCGGGGAAACCAGTGTTGATGTCATTTTAGATGCAGGGGGATTCCAGTTTGGCGACCCGTGGGTAGCTTCCTATTCTAAAGACAGGATTAACTATTTAAGACAATATTATCGAAATTATAAACAAAGAGGAGTAAAGGTGATTTTTTTACCCCAGGCCTTCGGACCATTTGAAAATCCGCTGTCGAAAGAAATGATTGAAATGGTACATTCCGTTGCCGATTTGATCTATTCCCGGGAAACCACTTCTTTTACCTATTTAAAATCGTTGTTTCAGGAAAGTAAAAAGATCAGGCAGGCTCCTGATTTTACCTGTCTGGAAGATGTTGACCTGCCGTTCCGATTGGAACAGGAAGTCCATAATGGGGTTTGTATCATTCCAAATACAAAAATGATCACTCACGCCAGAAAGGATGTGGCGGATACTTACTTTTACTTTCTGCAAACAGTGGCAAATTTTATTTTGGATAAAGGAGAAAAGCTGGTGCTTTTGAACCATGAAGGGGAAGGTGACTGGAAGCTGATCCAAAAGCTGAAAAGCGTTCTGGGAGATCAACGGCATATCATAACCCTTAACAATTTGGATGCCTGTGTAGTAAAAGCAGTTATCGGTCATTGCAAGTTATTGATCTCATCCAGGTTCCATGGTGTTGTTAGCGGGTTAAACCAGCGGATCCCGGCTTTTTGCACGAGTTGGAACCATAAATATGAGGAATTATTAGCTGATTATGGCGTGCCGTCAAATCTGATAAACCTATTGAACCATTCGGAGAGCCTTGCAAAAATTGAAAAAGCTTTAATAGACCCTGAAGAATACATCCCGAAAAAAGAAACCGTTGCAGAAATAAAAGTCAAAACACAGAAAATATGGGATGAGGTTACAGAGATGATGGTATCATCATATTGTCCTTCAGGTATACCCGTATTTCACTCGGAATCTGGTTACCAACCACTTATCACGGGCAATAAGAAGCAGAAAACAATAAAATGTCTGGAGCAGATTGCAAAATCGTTGATGTACAATATGGATCGGATAAAGCCAATGGGGCTGTGTCAGGGTAAAGCGGCGATTTCCCTGTTTTTGTTCCACTATTTTAAGTTGACCGGAAACCCCCGGTATGAAGATTTGGCTTATGAAATCCTTCAGAATATATGCGATAAAATCAAAATAATATGTGATGATCTTTCTTTTTCCGAGGGTTTAAGTGGAATTGGCTGGCTGATCGAGTATCTGGCGCAAAACCAGTTTATTGAAAACAACATAGGAGACGTCTTATGTGAATTGGATCTTCTTTTAGAAAAAGTAATAACCAGTTTACCGGTCTTCGGTTACACCAAAGAAGTAATCAGTTATGGGCTGTACTTTCTGTCAAGGATGACAAATCCTGCCGGTAACGAAAGGATTCGGCAAAAAGAAATATTAATGGGGATTATCGATTATCTCGAATACTTTTTATCCGGTGAGATAACCGGAAACAATAAGCCTGAAAAAATAACTACGCGGTATGAATATTTGCCGGCAATTCTGTTTTTAAGCCTGGCATATCGGGCAAACATTAATCATTCCAATGTTCGCAGGGTATTGGATAATTACGTGAATTTGGTTCTCCAGCAGAAAGATCTGCCTAACAATCAGCCAACCAGCGATAATTGTGTACTTCATTGGCCAAGTAACGATCTGGCTATAGCCGATGTATTATTACGGGCTGCACAAGCCTTTGATAATAAGGAGCTGGAAAACAGGGCGATGGAAATAGCTTTACAGACAATTACGACAAGCAATACAGACAATCGCCATGTTTCCTTGCTCAATGGTACTTTTGGTATGGCGCACTTATACAATCATTTTTATCAATATAATCATTTACCTGAGCTAAAAAAGGCGGCTATTTACTGGTTGGATAAAACACTTGAAATGTTGTATAAACAAGAGTACGAGGCTCGGGAGTATGGATTAATGAATGGATTGGCCGAAGTAGGGATGATTCTTATCGATGCAGTTTCAGATAAGCAACCAACCTGGGATATAGGACTGTTGATGAGTTAAAACCTTTGCTGGCATTAGAACTGGAGCAGATAATTTAAGTACCCACGAAAGAGATAGTTAAAACAAAAATGGAACCGGGGACCTACAGAAGACAGCTAAAGCTGATCCGGGCGAGGAACGGAACAGTGGAAATCGTTAAAAAAGGAATGCGGATGATATACCGGATTATAAATCCCCTTAAAATGATTTTTAAAGATGAGTAAATTGAAATCGCCCGGTGTATCTGTTGTTATGCCCGTTTACAACAGGGAAAAATATGTTGCTGATGCAATAAAAAGTATTCTAAACCAGTCTTTTACTGATTTAGAATTTATTATAATCGATGATGGTTCTAACGATTCCACTTACGACATTCTCCAGTCATTTAATGACAAGAGAATAAGAATTATTAGAAAAGACCAAAATCGGGGAAATTACAGTGCGCGAAATGAGGGAATGAAAATGGCAAAAGGGAAGTACATCTGCGTTATGGACTCGGACGATGTTGCATTGCCTGATCGTATCCAGGTTCAATACAGTTTTATGGAGGCCAACAAACAAATTGGTTTGTGCGGAGGTCTTGCAAAAAATATGAATAGTTCTGTAATTCTCAATAAACCTGAAGATTATGATGAGATTAAAGTGTGGTCATTGAGCAATATTATGTTTCTTCATCCTACCGTTTTTGTTAGGACAGAATACTTGAAAAAGTTTAACTTGAAATATAACGATAACTATCGTTATGCTGGAGATTATGATTTTTTAGTCAGGGCCGCTCAATTTTTTCCTGTTACCAATATGCAGAAAGTATTATTGGAATTACGAACTCATCCTGAACAGATATCTGTTACAGATAGAAGCGGACAACTGGAAGTGGCTGGAGAAGTTATCTTGAGTCAATTAAATCATTTTGAATTAGATATTTCTGAAAAAGAGAAGTGTCTTCATCTTGCGCTAATGAGGAGAATTCCAATTAAAAGTGAAAATGAATTTGGGCAACTTAAAGAATGGGCAAATTTTCTTTTAAAGAGGAACAATAAAACGAACTTCTATAACGCGGATCATCTTGCAAACTTTTTAAAAAGTTTGCTAAAATATGTTTTAAAGGAATTTAGAATTTCAGAGAATGAAGGAAAAGTGTTTAAAGATACAATTCAACAAATTAATAGAATATTGCGTCCGGACATTCCGCTTCCTTTTGGTAAAGAATGGGCAATTTTACCTGATTTTGTTTTGAAACTAATCGATGTAATCAAAGAGAAAAATTCTTTAAAAATCGTTGAATGTGGTAGTGGATTGTCCACTTTGATTTTCGGTTATCTTGCAAAAGAAAAAATGGTCAACCATATTGTTTCTTTGGAGCATAATAAACAATTTTATGAAACAACAAAGCTTGATATTGAAGCTCATGGACTTGAAAAGTATATCACATTAATATATGCCCCTTTAAAGCAAATCCAAATCAACAATGTACAATGGCAATGGTATGATTTATCGGTCGCAAATGATGCTATCGGCCAAATTGATTTATTATTGGTAGATGGACCCCCGGGATACCTGCAAAAACACTCACGTTATCCGGCCATTCCAATGCTGAAAAAATTTTTTAATCAAAATACAACCATTATTCTGGATGACAGTATTCGCCCTGATGAACAGGAAATCATTGAGCGATGGCTCTTGGAAAATCCTGAACTTGAAGTGAATGAGTTACGAACTAGAAGAGGGATGTGTATAATGACATCTAAACCCACAAACAAATGTATCGGATCGGGAGCAGTTGGATTCTATCAATGAATGGTCAGGTGATGAAGGGATTTAATGACCAAAAAGCTGTCCGTGACACGCCGGACAGCTTTTCGATCTTATAGAGACAGAAGGATTTAAAACTCGGCTATTTGGTAGCGCCGTGAACGGTTTTAATGATGACGGCGGCCACCTTATACGGATCGGCATTGGATGCCGGCCTGCGGT
>CAZOYZ010000042.1:0-16793 GCA_964584045.1 uncultured Prolixibacteraceae bacterium
ATTGCCCGCTTTGCCTGTACCGGACTGATGAAATTTATAAAACCCAGAATGTTGCTGACCACATTGGCGTTGATCGCCGTGGCTTGCTGCCTGGGAACGATCTATGGTGAAGGTTGGACCGGAGTATATAGCCTTGTGGGAATTTCAGGATGTATGTCGCTGATGTTCCCTACCATTTACGGGATAGGCATTCGTGGTTTGGGCGATGACACCAAGATCGGCGGGGCCGGAATGGTCATGGCCATTGCCGGCGCTGCGGTGCTCACTCAAATCCAGGGAATTGTGTCAGATCAGGTAGGCAGTATCAAGTTTGCCTATTGGGTTCCTACTGTTGCCTTTCTGATCATTGCGTATTACGGGGCTGTGATATGCCGCAGGCAAAGCGCTTAGTATTTTACTTTTTCTGAAAGTCATCAAAATATACACTTTCAGCCTTGTGGTAGAATACATGTCAGCCAGCTGCCCCAAATGATTTTTGAGACAGCTGGTTTGTTTAGACCTTAATTTTAAAAAAAGAAGAAATGAAGAAGTTACTGATTTTAATAGTATTAACCATCTGCGCAGGAGTTTCATATCCACAGGAGCCTGGAAGTGAGATGTTCTCTTTGTCGAAAATAAAAGAAAACGTGAAATCAAAGAGAGTGGGAAGCTGGGACAAAACCGGGGGTAACACCGATTGCCTGAAAGATATTAAAGACGGTGAAAAAGCCACGATCATGGATGTGAAAGGAGCCGGAGTGATCAACCACATCTGGATCACCATTGCCCCGGCAGCCGGCAGGTTGAACAGGAACGATATCGTTATCCGCATGTTCTGGGACGGAAGTCCGTTCCCTTCGGTCGAATCGCCCATCGGCCCGTTTTTCGGGAACGGATGGGACGAGGCGTACTACATGGTCAGCGCACCGCTGGCAGTCTCTCCCGGAGGAGGAAAATCATACGTCAGCTATTTTGCCATGCCTTTCGGCAACGGAGCCAGGATTGAGATTGAGAACCAGTCGGGTACTACGATCAGCTCGTTCTATTTCAATATCGATTATGTAGAAATGGAAAAGCTGCCCAAAGACTGCGGCCGTTTCCATGCCTGGTTTAACCGTGAGGTCACAGAAGCTTTGCCCGAGGGAGAAAACGAATGGGGTACTCTTGGACCGCAAGGTAAGAACATGAAGGGCGAAGGAAATTACGTCTTTGCCGATATCAAAGGGAAAGGCCAGTTCGTAGGCGTTAACTATTATGTCAATTGCCCTTCTCCCATGTGGTATGGTGAAGGCGACGAGATGGTCTTCATCGACGGGGAAACAACTCCTTCGATCGTGGGTACCGGCACGGAAGACTTTTTTAACACGTCCTGGTGTCCGAAAGAAATATTCCAGCATCCCTATTTTGGCTACCCGCGGGTCAATAACGAGACCGGCTGGCTGGGGCGTACTCATGTTTACCGGTTTTTTATTCAGGATCCGGTTTATTTTGATAAATCCTGTAAATTCACCATTGAGCACGGCCATAATAATAACCTGACGCTCGATCTCGCTTCCGTGGCGTATTGGTATCAGGATCAGGCTTCCGCGCTGCCCCGGTCATTTACGAAAGAAGAACGTAAGCCGATGCCTGCCATTACTGTTCCCGATATTCATTTGTGGCGGAATTCCTGGCGGATTGAGAAAGGTAAAAATCCTGCCTTATGGGGAAATGAGAAAAAATAAACGGCATGCAAACGATACTTTCAAAGACAGCTTTTACGCTTTTATTGTTGCTATCCTACTTTGGATGCCGTGCCGGCTATGAGGAAGAGATTCTGAAGCTGGCCAGGATTGACCGCTTACCTCAATTTCAGAAAGACGTTTTGGTGAAACAGGTCTCAAGTTATGATACGACCGGGGGGAACGATGACGGGTTTTCAGGGAAATATTCCTACCTGCGAAAAGAAGGTGACAAGTTGGTCATCGCCGATCTGAAAGGGCCTGGGGTGATCCAGCGGATCTGGACGCCGACCCCGACCGGCGACACCATTCAGTTCTATTTTGACGGCGAAACAATCCCGCGGATCGAGCTGAAGTTTATCGACCTCTTTTCGGGAAAACAATATCCTTTTCAGCGTCCTGTAGTCGGGAATGAGGTAGGTGGTTATTACTGTTATTTGCCGGTTCCGTATAGATCATCCTGTAAGATCATGTATAAAGGCAGCCGGATGCAATTCATCCAGATCCAGTACAGGGAAACGGGGAAGGATGCGGTGATATCATCATTCCCGAAAGAATTTTCGCAGGCAGAGAAAGAAGCGCTTTCTTCCGTGATCAACGTGTGGAACGCTTCAGGTGAAAATTTGATGGAGAAGTTGCCGGGTCAGGAAGGCGTTAAGCGAGTGACCAGGAGTATCAGTTTAAAGGCGGGACAAACCCTGCCGGTTTTTGAAATGGAAAAGGGAGGAAGGATTACCGGAATTGAAATAAGGCCAGGGATCCGGCTTAACAGCAGGTTCAAAGATCTCATTTTAAAAGCCCGTTGGGATCACGAAAAGGTGCCGTCCGTGAACTGCCCGCTGACCGACTTCTTTGGCTATGCTTTCGGGAAGCCCTCTGCACGGTCATTGCTCACAGGCGTGCGGGGAGACGGGCTCCACTATTGCTATTTTCCAATGCCTTTTGATTCGAAGGCGATTCTGGAGCTTGAATTTCTGAAGAGTGAATTCAGCGATGTGGACGAAATTCCTGTACAGATCACGCTTTATTATACCGAAGTGAAGCTCAGGGCCGACGAAGGGAAATTTTATGCGGAATGGCGAAGGAAGAAAGATCCGGAGGCGGGGAAACCATATCCGATCCTCAATAAAACAGGGCGGGGTCATCATGTCGGTACCTTTTTGCAGGCACAGGGTTTGAATTCGGGTATGACTCTTTTTTTTGAGGGCGATGACCAGTGCCTGATCGATGGCGAATTACGGCTTCACGGAACGGGGTCGGAAGACTATTTCAACGGAGGCTGGTATGCGTTGGCCGACCGGTGGGATCAGGCTTACAGTCTTCCTTTGCATGGCTGTATGGCGTACTCCATTCCTTTGGCCCGTACCGGTGGCTATCGATTGCTTGTTACCGACAAGATTTCCTTTGAGAAAGATATTGTTCTGACCATTGAGCACGGGCCTGAAAACAACAACATTCCGGTCGATTATACATCGGTGGCTTTTTATTATTGCGACACACCTCCGGATTCCAATGTATTGCCTTCCGCTGAATTGCTCAGACAGGTTGAAACTCCCGAAATACTTGAATACTGGATCCAATTATTGCCCGTCAGGGCTTTAGATCACGGCACAACGATTTCGTATGGAGATTGTAAAGATGAAAATACAGGGAAGAATTATCAGGTGCTTAAGCTGGAATCCGCTCGCCGGGGCTTCGCCAAATTTGAACTGGAGGTACCTTCAAACGGCAGGTACAAGTTGTATATGTCCTACCTGAAAGGTCCGGATTGCGGACAATTTGAGATTAGCCAGCGCCAGATACCCATCATGGGCAGCGGGCAGGCCCGCGCTGACAAACATGAATTTATTCAGAAAGAATACATGGGGATCCTTGACATTGAGGAAGGAACCAACACCATCACCGTGGTTTTAAAGGACGACCCGCAGCAACAAGGGCAAAATACTTTTTTACTGCACCGGATCTATCTTGAAAAAACCAAATCAAAATAAACTGAACGATATGAATAAAGAACTTCGGGCAAAAGGCAGACGTGAATTTTTAAAGAACAGCATGGCTTTCGGTGCGCTGATGGGGATCCCGTTCGCAACGTCAGCCGGCGACGTGTCTGCATATGATAAGAAGTTGACCCTGGACAGGTACCGCAGAAGAACGGGAGCGCTGGAGGGGCGTCAATTTAACGGAGATTATTCCGGAGAATATTTAAACAAGGTTGCCTTTCCAATAGGAGGAATAGGGGCCGGCATGTTCTGTATGGAAGGTACAGGGGCCATTTCGCACCTTTCGGTTCGCAACCGGCCTGAAATGTATAATGAACCATACGCGTTTGCAGCGATCAGCGTGAAGGGCCTGGAAAATGGGGCAAAAGTACTTGAGGCGCCTGTTCCCGCATGGAAACTGTTTGGCCCCGGAGGGAGCGGTAACGGAAGCGGTAACCGAAGTTACGGGTTGCCCCGGTTCGGGAGCGGCCGGTTTTTACCCCGTTTCCCCTTCGCGACCCTGGATCTGGAAGATAAGGACATTCCGCTTCAGATCAGGGTAGTGGGCTGGAGCCCCTTTATACCCAATGATGAAGATAATTCCAGCCTGCCCGTGGGGGTGATGGAGTACCATTTTAAAAACACCTCATCGAAAACGGTTGAAGCCGTCTTCTCCTATAACGCGCGGAATTTTATCGATGGCAAGGGAAGGATTTTGGGAGAGAAAAACGGGTTCCGGATGGTGGAAGCCAACGGTGGCGCTGACACGGGTTCCGGATTTTCTATTTATACAGACCGGAACGATGTGGTTGTCGATCATTGCTGGTTCAGAGGAGCCTGGTTCGATCCCCAAACCATCCTCTGGAAACATATCCGCCAGGCAGAACTGGTCAATAATCCGCCTGTGGACGGGGTTGCGCCGGGTGCGTCCGTTTATGTTCCCCTGACCGTAAACGCCGGAGAGGAAAAAACAGTGACGGTCAATTTTTGCTGGTATCTGCCCGAAAACAAGATTTCATCAGGAACGCCTGTCAATCCTGTTGAGCCAAAGCCGTATTATAAGCCCTGGTATGCAGCCCGGTTTAAAGGCCTGGATGAGGTAATCAGGTACTGGGATCTTCATGCTGCGGAATTGAGAAATAACAGTGAACAATTTCGCGACGCGTTTTTTGCTGCGACCTTGCCTCCGGAGGTCATGGAAGCGGTGGCTGCCAACCTGACGATCATCAAATCGCCAACCGTATTGAGGCAAGAGGACGGAAAGATGTGGGCCTGGGAAGGATGCGGTGATAATTCGGGGTGTTGCGCCGGCAGTTGTACTCATGTGTGGAACTATGCCCAGGCGATTCCTCACCTTTTCCCGGCATTGGAACGTACGCTTCGCGAAACAGAGTTTAAGGTGAACCAGGATGAGAAAGGACATCAGGTGTTCAGGGCTGCCCTGCCCATCTCGAAAGCTGTCCATGACTTTCATGCAGCTTCCGACGGACAACTGGGCGGGATTATGAAGATCTACCGCGAGTGGCGGATCAGCGGTAACACGAATTGGATGAAAGGACTTTACCCGGAGGTAAAAAAGAGCCTCGACTACTGTATTGAAGTTTGGGATCCCAAACACCAGGGATACCTCGAAGAACCTCATCACAACACGTATGATATCGAATTCTGGGGGCCTGACGGCATGTGCACCAGTTTTTACCTGGGAGCGCTCACTGCTTTTGTGGAGATGAGCAAAGCCCTGGGTGAGCCTTTCGGACACTATCAGACGTTGCTTCTGAAGGGAAAGAACTATATGGAGAAGGAGCTTTTCGACGGTGAATACTTCATCCAGAAGATCAAATGGACAGGGCTGCAGGCTCCGGATCCCGTGGAAGCCCAGTCGATGCAAACGCAATATTCGGAGGAAGCGCTGGAGATCCTGAAAAAGGAAGGACCAAAATACCAGTATGGCACAGGTTGTTTGGCCGACGGCATTTTAGGAATGTGGATCGCCTCGGTTTGCGGACTGGATGAAATTGTGGATTCTGACAAGGTCACCAGTCATTTAAAAGCAGTCCATCGCTATAATCTGAAAGAGAACCTGAGCGATCACGATAATCCGCAGCGGCCCACCTATGCCTGCGGAGACGAAGGAGGCCTGCTGCTTTGTACCTGGCCAAAGGGTGGAAAACTCTCTCTGCCGTTTGTTTACAGCAATGAAGTATGGACAGGGATCGAGTACCAGGTGGCCAGTCACCTCATGTTTAAGGGAGAAGTGGAAAAGGGCCTGGATATTGTCCGTGAATGCCGGGAAAGATACGACGGTGTGGTGCGTAACCCATTCAACGAGTATGAGTGCGGGCACTGGTATGCCAGGGCGATGTCGAGCTACGGGATGATCCAGGGCCTGACCGGAGTGCGTTACGACGCGGTCGACAAGGTGTTGTACATCGACTCAAAGATCGGGGATTTTACCGGTTTTATCTCTGCGGAAACCGGCTTCGGGAATGTGGGCCTGAAAAACGGGAAACCTTTTCTGAAGATGGCTTGTGGAAAGATGGACATAAAAAAAGTACTCGTATCGGGCGCTGAACAAAAACTACAGCAGTAAGGCATGAATCATAACCATACCGGAACATTCCCGCTTTCGTGGGAATGTTCCGGTATTCAGGTAAAAATCATGAACATCAGCAATTGCCGCATCTGAATAAAATTGATTAATTTAGTCGGCTTAAATTTTTGAAATGGGCATGCCTAAAAATCAAAAAGCAGATCTGTACCGGGATATTTGGCAAAAATTCACAGAAGGAGACGATGATGCCCTGTCGTCCATTTATTTCGAGTTTTTCGATAAACTTCTTAATTTCGGAATGAAATATTCTTCCGATCGTTTTATGGTTGAAGATTGTATTCAAAATTTATTTGTTGACTTATTAAAAAACAGGCAGTCCCGGAAGCCTGTTCATCATCTGAAATTTTATCTTACAAGAGCACTGAGGAATCAGATTCTTTACGAACACAGGAAAGTAAAAAGGCTTGTTCCGACCGACAAGTTTGGAGAGACTGAATTTAAAATAACCTACTCCATTGAAAAGTCCTTGATAGCCAATGAAACGGATGAGGTGCGCTCCCGTTTTCTGAAAATGGTCATGGAAGAACTGTCTGATCGGCAGAAAGAGGCCCTGTATCTGAAATTCAACTGTGGCTTTGATTGCCGCGAAATTTCGGAGCTAATGGATATCAATGTGGAATCGGCACGAACGTTGATCTACCGGACTCTCAAATCGATCAGGGAAACCTTTGATCCTGAAAAATATTCCGGGTTGATACTCTTCAGTCTTTTCCGATCTTTTTTGACGATTGCCGGTGACGCGTGATCGGCAATTTGTCCGGTCATCGTCCATCCGTGAAAATTTTCTTGAATTTTCTGTCTATGTTTTGCTCCCGGGTGCTACTTATTCATGTAACACTCATACGATGGAAACGGAATTTGGAAAATATTCACTGGAAGATCTTCTTGATGATCCCGGTTTTTGCAGTTGGGCCAGATCAGAAAGACCGGACCTCGATGATGATTATCGCAGGTTGCTGGAGAAGTACCCGGAACAAAAGGATATGTTTCAGAAAGCATATCAAATCGTCAGGTTATTTGATGATGACAAAGCAGAAACGACACTGGCCCGGAAACTTCAGTTATGGGAGGAAGTGAAGAATAATTCGAGGCGTCAAAATATTTCAATAAGATCGGGCAGACTGGTGTTCAGGTATGCGGCTGCTGTTATCGTGCTTTCTTTGATGGTCTTTGGTATTTATGACTATGTGAGAACAGCAGACAAAAAAGAGTTTATTGTTTCTTACGATCAGCAGGACTTCACCGCGACAAGGCTTTTCATGGGTGCCGGGAAGGAAATACCGATTCCGGCAGACCAATCAGAAATTGTCTATGGCAGAGACGGCCGGCAAATAGAAATTAACGGGGAACCTGTAACCAAAGACAGACCCGCGAAACAGGATGAGACGCATGAACTGGTCGTGTCATTCGGCAAAACCTCGAAGATCGTATTGTCTGATTGCACGGAGGTTTGGCTTAATGCCGGTTCCCGGCTTGTTTATCCTGTTGTTTTTGAAGGTGGAAGACGTCACGTGCTGTTGCAGGGTGAAGCCTTGTTTAAGGTAAGCAAAGACAAAGCAAAACCTTTCGTTGTCGAAACCGGCCGCTCAAAGATCAACGTTTTAGGAACAACATTTAATGTGAAGGCTTATCCGGATGAGAATTATGAGGAAACCGTGTTGGCTGAAGGGTCTGTCTGCCTCCGTTTGGGAAAAACGTTTTTTAAAAAGGACGTGCTGCTCAATCCTGATCAGCGGGCATTGGTGTACGGTTCGGACAATTCATATACCCTTTCAAAGGTGAATGCCGATGATTATACCTCCTGGATAAACGGATTGTTTGTGTTTACAGACGAACCCCTTCCTTCAGTGCTTATGCGTATTTCCCGCTTTTACAACATTCAGATTAAATGGCCGGGTCATGCGGAATCCAGGAAAATAGCAGGAAAACTTGATCTGAAAGACAATTACCGGCGGGTTTTACATGCTTTGGCGACCATTTCGGACGGAAGTTTCCGGGAAGAGAACGGGATCATCTATTTTAAATTCAATAATCAATGAGTTAAATTAAAATTAAAAAAGACTGGTTAAAAGTGCCAACCATAACCAGTCTTCAGAGTTGTTAACTGCCTTGCAAAAGGCCATTTTTAACGTGTTAACTTTTCAAAGTTATGAAAAAAAAGTTGAAGAATGATGACTCCGGATTTAAAAGGAGCGTACAAAAAATTTTGTTAGTTATGAAATTAACGATCTTACTAACTGTCGTAATGACCATGGCTGTGTCGGCCGGAACGTATTCTCAGAACACGAAACTGGATCTTTCGCTCCAAAACGTAACCATTGAGCAGGCGTTGCTTGAGATCGAAAACCACAGCAGGTTCGTTTTTATTTATGAGAGCGGAACGATTGATAAATCGTTGAGGCGGACTATTTCAGTCAAAGAGAGCACGATCGACGCAATTTTGACACAGTTGCTGCAGGGTACTGATATCAGGTACAGTGTCGACGATCGTCAGATACTTTTGTATAAAAAAGATGATCGTTTAAACTCGCTTTATTCATTGTCATCTTCAGATCAGCAGCAATCGCGTACCGTTACCGGTCGGGTGACCGACTCCTCCGGTGCTCCGCTGCCCGGGGTTACAATCGTAATAAAGGGGACCACCAGTGGAAGCATTACTGACGCGGAAGGGATTTATACGCTTGTCAATGTACCTGGCGATGCCGTTCTGCAGTTCTCTTTCGTAGGTATGAAAACCCAGGAAATGAACGTTTCCGGCAGAAGCAGCATCCATGTCACGATGCTTGAAGAGACCGTTGGAATCGAGGAAGTCGTTGCTATCGGATACGGAACTTCGTCAAAAAAGAAATTGTCAACGGCGATTTCGAGTATGAAAACGGAAGAAATCTCGGAGATTCCGATCTCGAATGTGGGTGATGCGTTATCCGGAAGAGTAGCTGGGGTTATTGCCGACAATGGGGATGGAAATCCCGGAGGGAAGCCGGTTATCCGGATCAGGGGTTATGGTTCGATTTATGCGGGAAGTGAGCCGTTGTATGTGATTGACGGGATGTTGGCCAGTTCTGACCAGTTTGCCACATTGAACCCGAAATCGATCGAAAAAATCGATATTCTCAAAGATGCGGCAGCCGGGGCAATTTACGGTTCCCGTGCAGGGAATGGCGTTATTATCGTGACGACCAAATCGGGCACAGCAGGTGCAGCGAAAATCGCATTCAACACGACGATGGGGGTGCAGCAACTGGAACGGAAGGTTGACGTTCTGAACAGGGACGAATGGTTAGCCTACGCGAAAGAAGCCTATACGAACGACAATCTGGCGATACCTGACTTTTACCTGCGGGATCCGTCGTCGTACGCCGACACCGATTGGCAGGATGAAATATACAGGCCGGCTTTATATCAAAACCATCAGCTCGCGGTAAGCGGCGGAACAGATAAAGTCAGATATTACCTGTCGGCAAATTACCTGGGGAATGAAGGAATTTTGAAGACAACTTACAATAACAGTTTATCGACGAATGGGAATTTTGAAATAAACGTAACACCCAATCTCCAGGTCGGGACAACTTTCAATATCGCAGGGATCAAACAGAGGACAAACCAGTCGATCATGGGGTTTGGGCACATGGGTAATGGTTATGGTGTAGCCGGCGGTATTATTCAGCAGTCTTTGTGGCTTCCTCCGATTATACCGGTTTATACGGGCACGGGCGACTACGGCCAATTGATGCAGGGCGAATTTGTACCTCCTTACTTTACGCAGGGTTATGCAAATCCAGTCTCCGGGTTAAACGAGATTTATGATGTTTACACGAATAATAATGTCATGTCGCGGACCTTCTTTTCCTATGAGCCCGTCAAAGGTCTGAGCCTTCATGCCAGTTATACCTGGACGTTGTACTCCCGTTTCCGTGAGTACCATACAAGTCCCTACCTTGGAGGAAACGGAAGTCCTTATGCCAATTTTTCAAACCCGAAATACGATAAAATGACCGCCGGGCAGGAGAATTACAGGGGCAGCTCCTGGATTGCCGATTTCTATGCCGATTACGAAAAAGTACTCAACGATGCACACCGGATAAAAATGACTGTCGGCGGAAGTTTTCAGGAAAATAACGGCAGGAGTACGACAGCCGCTTCGAGTGTTAACGACAGAGGAACAACGAATGCGCTCAGTCCGATTCCGGCTTTCGACAATTATTTCAGGCCCAACATTTATGGTGCTGCCTTGATTCTTGGCGGCGGTTCGTATGGCCAAAGTAAGTTTGAATCGGTATTTGGCCGTCTAAATTACGACTTTAAAGATAAATACATTCTGATGGCTTCGATCCGCAGGGATGGTTCTTCGAAATTTGCCCCGAACGGACGTTTTGGCGTGTTTCCGGCAGTGTCGGGAGCGTGGCGGATCACGCAGGAATCGTTTATGAAGGACATCCCGTTTGTCGATGAACTGAAATTACGGGCCAGCTATGGCTTATCGGGGAACGATCAGTTTGGCGATTTTGAGTGGAATGGCACCGTAACGTATTCTGATATTTATACGTACGGGCCAACATCCGGGGGAGGTGCCGGCGCTGCAAAAGTGTTGATGCCGTCGTCCATCGAAAATCGGAACCTGAAGTGGGAAGTCAACGAGCAAACAAACTTCGGAGTTGATTTCAGCGGACTGGAAAACCGGGTAAACCTGACGCTCGATTATTTTGTCCGCAACACAAAAGACATGCTCCTTTACCGTGACCTGCCGTTGGAAAACGGGATTGCCACGAGGATCTTTGATAACCTCGGAAACATGACCAACAAAGGGCTTGAAGTTACGTTGAACACGATAAACCTGAAGACTAAGGACCTTCAGTGGAGTACAACTTTTAACTTCTCGAAAGTCAGAAATAAGGTACAGTCGGTTTTTACATCGAGCGGATATGTCAGTATGGGCTGGAACGGAATGATCCGGATCATGGAAAACCGTCCGATGTTCGAGATCTATGGTTACAAAGTGACCGGGAATTACACCAGCGCCGAACAGTTAAAGACAGTTCCAGGCTTAAACAATCCCAGGGTAGGCGATCCGATGCTTGAAGACTACAAAGCGGATCATGTGATCAATGGTGATGACTGGCAACCGCTGGGTCATGCATTGCCTGACTATTTATATGGTTTTCAGACGTCTTTGCGATACAAGAATTTTGAGCTGCAGGTGGTGATTGACGGAAGTCATGGTGCTTCGAAAGTTGTTTCGGCACTCCGCCAGGCAACCCTGCTTTATTATGGTTCGAATGTTTTTAAACCCTATTATGACGAACGTTATATTGAAGGTGTGCAGAGCGGCAGTGGGGTAGCATTCCCCTCAAAATCGGTAACCGGGCCACGTCACATGGAAACTTCCCGCCTGGTTTACGATGCATCGTATACCCGGATTAAAAACCTGATGCTGAGTTATAACGTTCCGCAAAGAATCTGCCAGGCAGTGAAAATAGACGATATTAAATTAGCACTTGGCGTACAAAATCTTTACACCTTTACTGATTATCCGCTGTACAATCCGCAGGCCAACACGGCACGCGGAGCAGCCGGGAATGCGCAGTTTGGATGGGACGAAGGGGTATATCCATTGGCCCGCACCTACACACTGGGACTAAATTTTACTTTTTAACGAATAAGGATAATCATCATGAAAAAGATAAAATACCTGTTTATCGCAGTCATTGTAATCTTCTCGAATGGAGGTTGTGACGAATCTTTCCTTGAAACGCAACACCCGGGCACCCTTAGCTATGATAAATTTTACCAAACGGAGTCCGACTTTCAGATCGCCTTGAATGCCTGTTACCTGTCGCTGAAAAACCAGGTTCAGAGCCTTTTTGCGTTTAACGACCTGATGACAGACAACTGTTTTTTGAACTCGCTGAACAGCACGTTCGATACCTATCAGTTCGACGCATGTACGGTGAGTTCGAGTTCCTCCACGATCTCTGGCTTTTGGTGGAACTGTTACCGGTCGATTGCTTTGTCTAACCTGGTGATTACCCGGATCGAAGGTTCGTCAGTGCCGGAAAACAGCGGGAAGGTATTCATCGCCGAGGCAAAATGGATTCGTGCTTATTCCTATTTCAACTTAGTGCGGGTATTCGGCGGCGTCCCCAAATATGAAACAGAAACGAAAGACCTGACGGAAGTCTACTCGGTGCCACGCGCTCCTGAAAGCGAAATATACGAATTGATCGTCAGCGACCTGAAAGCGGCCAGGGAAGTTGACTCGTTCCGGAGTCCCTCGCAGCTGGCCACATCGAAGGGTAAAGTGACGGAGCTGACAGCCAGTGCCCTGCTTGGAAAAGTTTATTTGCAAATGCACGATTACGCGAGTGCCGCGACAGAACTCGGCAGTATAATTTCGAATAAGCCTGCCGGATTGGACCTCGAGGAAGACCTGACCCGATTGTATGACGCCAATAACCCTTTCAATAAGGAAATCATCCTGGCAGTCAATTACGAAAGGGTTAGCGGTCAAAACAGTCCTTTCACCTACGCGACTTTGCCAAAATTTTCAAAAGAGATATTGCCGAATGTCACTTCGAGCGACAATGGCGATGGGAGCAACAATATTGAACCGGAAATCTACCATAGATTTGCCGGCAAAGACAAGCGTAAGGCCATGATCGGCAGTTATACGGTTACCGGCAGTGCAGGCGGCACGTATTATTACACCAAAAAATACCTCGACCTGCAGACTACCCAGGCAGGGCTTTCTGCATCCGACTTTATTATCCTGCGATATGCCGATATCCTGCTGATGTATGCCGATGCGTTAAACAATACCGGGAAAACCACCGAAGCTTATACGTACATCCAAATGGTCAGAAACCGGGCTGGATTGGGTTCCCTACCGGCAGGGTACACGAAAGATCAGATGAATGACGCGCTGGCGCAGGAAAGGCAATTCGAGTTTATCCTGGAAGGTGACCGGTGGTTTGATCTGTCTTACCGCGGATATAATTATTTGAAACAGACTCTGAATAGTTTTTTCCCGAATTCAGCGTATATTAAAACAGCGGTACTGGATGATCATGAAATTTTGTTTCCGTTGCCGTATAATCAAATAAAAGCGAAACCGGATGTCCTCACCCAGAACGATGGGTATTAAACACCGTTCCTGAAGAGGATTTTACAGGTAGCCGGACATCTCCCGGTACTTTGACCAGGTCTGAAGCCGTCAATCATTCTTCAGACCTGGTTTCAAGAAATGCTAATTTTACGAATAAGCTTATAAGATGATGAGACAAAACTGGATTGAACCCCCCATAAATACACCCGGCAAGACCCGTGTTCAGGTTTTATGTTGGTTATTCCTCTTGGTGATCGTTTCAGAACCGTCGACGGCAAAGGAAAAATTCAGGCTCGACGATTTTTCCATGTCTTTGGAAAAGATCACGTCTGACCCGAACCACACATGGGTAAATAGCGGAAATACGACAGTCAGCCCTGAATTTCAAACGGTAATGGGCGTGAATGATTTTTATGCTCCCCCGTTGGCTGCTACCGGGTTTCATTTTGGCATGGAGATCGACGTTGACGGAACTGCCATTTCTGATAAGCTTAATTACGGGAAGGGTGATGTTGGCCTTTTGTATTCAGGAGGAACCTGGTATCCGCATAAAATTGTTCGTGAAGGTACTTACCACCATCTAAAAAACGGGAAACTTGTTTCATTTGGCGTGATTTCTGAGTTGGTTCCGTTGTTTGGGAATGAAGGTTTTGTTGAGAAAGTCAGAATATTCAACAGGTCGGACCGCCCAATCCGGGTTCGTTTAATACCCCGCGTTAAACCCGGAAATCCGGTCAACCTGCCGTTAGAAAATTGGGGGTTTGGAAAACCTGCGTCAAACCAACCAGAGGCCGTGCAGTCCTCCGAAAATGAGTGGAGTAATTTTCCCGCAACGATCCGGTTATTCCATCATGATTCAGCGTGGTTACTGGATCCGGGTAAAGCTGAGACCGGATATTTCATCGTGACCATAAAACCATCAGGAATAAAAGAAAATCCGTTAACAGATGGAGCACGCCTGATTGAGCAGACAGAAAAAGCATGGAAAAAAAGACTGGAGACCCTTACGTCAAATGTTCCAACACTCAGCAGCGATATTGACGGTTTGGACGATTACTACAAAAGGTCAGTACTTACCGGCCTGGTGTGTATGTGGGAGGATCAGGATTATGCGTTGAACCCGTTCCCCTCCGAATGCGGAATAGATGGCGGGGCTACCTGTCTTTACCCGTGGGGAATTGCCTACGTCCCTAACATGAGTTCGTTGATGTTAGGCAGCTACCTGACTGAAGTGATCCGGAAAACGGCGGCAATCGATCTCCAAAGACACTACGCGATTACATTGAACGGGCAGGGCATTGGGGTGAAATACTCGTACGACACATACGCACTTGCCGTTCTTTGTGATGCGGTTTTTAAATACTTCGGCCCACGGCAGGAGTTGTTCGGCGAGGTAAAACGATTGATCCTTGATGATGAAAAACGCCGGGAGGAGAATTTCCTGATCGACTACGGTGTCCAGCACAACCTGCTCGAGATGCGGGGCGCGGGGTGGGAGCATTTCGTTCCCAGTCCCAATGCCGAGCGGATCGTTTCATTAAAAATACTGGCAAAGATGGGGAAGTCTCTTGGCGTAGACAGAAAGGAGATCGCAGGTTGGGAAAATCGGGCAGAGCAGATAAAACATGCAATCCGCTCGGTCTTGTGGAACGACCGTGCAGGATGGTTTTCCTGTCTGTATCCTCAAGGATATCAGGATATTGTTTATTCCATTCAGGTTTTTGATGTCTTGCGTACCGGAGTATGTACCCCTGACATGAAAAAAGCAATTATTTCCCATTTGAGGGATGGCGCGTTTTTAGCAGATTACGGGGTCGAAAGTATTTCAAAAGAGGACAAAGTTCATCATGAAGTCGTCGATTCCGATTGGTCCGGGGGTGGGGCTTATACCGGAGATGGTCCTCAGCTTGCACTTACGATGTACGAACAAAATGAACCGGAAAAAGGATGGGATATTCTGAGACGGCATTTTTGGATGGGAAAACAACTTCTCTATTATCCACAGGAACACCTGGTCGATAAGCCGGTAACCCCCCCTCATAAACGTTCGGCCATCTTTGCCGGGCTGGCCGGGGCAGAAGCTGTTTTGTTCGGGTTGGCCGGATTTGAGCCCACCTATGACGGAGAATTGTATATTAACCCCAAATTGACGGCAGAGGGCAAGGTTTCGTTGACCGGATTCGGATTCCGGGGGTCCGTTTTTGATGTATCTTTTTCTAAATACAACATGAAGGTGATCAAAAACGGGATAGTCATTTACGACGGGAAACCAAAAAAAATGAAGATTCAGGGATAAGCTCCCTGAATTTGCTGTTCAGGAAATCCTTTCATTTTTTTCAAAAAAATAACAGATGACACCACGAGAACGCATCGCCGCCGTGTTAAAAGGAGAGCAGCCCGACCAGGTGCCCTGGTGCGGCGACCTTGATTATTGGGCAAACTCACTGATAAAAAGGGGGTTGAAACCAGAGGGTTTTGTTTCGTCTCCCGAATATATTGAATGGCACCGGGAGCTAGGGGTAGGTTTTTACCTCCAGGGATACTTTCCATACAGACAAATCTACGAAAACTGTGATGTCAGGGAATGGACCAACGGACCGAAGCGTTATAAAGAAATCCGTACTCCGGTTGGCTCTGTCAGGGAATGCTGGGAGTATATCCCTGCCTCATTTTCTGAAGCTCCTATCGAGCATTTTATGAAATCGGAGGCAGATATTCCGGTGATGAATTATATCTACCAAAACGTTCGATTTGAACCGGACTATGATTTTGCAGTCCTGCGAAGGCAACAGGTGGGCGATCAGGGAATGGTTTTGTGCTACCTGCCTAAAAGCCCGTTTATGCACCTGCTGGCGCTTGAAGCCGGCGTTGTGGCCGTGACGATGTGTGCGCTGACGATGCCTGAGGAGTTTCTGGAGTTGCTTAACACGATGAAGAAAGCTTTTGATCAGGCTGCCAGGATCGCTGTTGACAGTCCTGCCGAAGTGTTGATGATTCCTGAAAACCTTTCTTCCGAGATGGTCGGTCCTGAGTTTTTTGAATTATATATGCGTTGCTATCAGGAAGAGTGGGTCAACGAAATCAGAAAGGCAGGAAAGCATTCATTTATCCATATTGACGGAACGCTAAAAGGAATGCTTCGCCAGGAAGCGTCGGTGGGTTTTTCGGTTCTGGAAGCCTTAACCCCACATCCGGTAGGCGATTTAAAGTTTGAAGATATTGCCGGGTTTATCGGAGATTCCGGAAGTATCATTTGGGGGGGAATTCCCGGGGTGTATTTTACTGACTGTATCAGTGAACAGGAATTTGAAAAGCACGTAAAACACGTGATATCCGTAATGGTTCAGGAACCGCGTTATGTGCTTGGTGTTGCCGATCAGGTTCCTCCGGATGGGCTTGAA
>CAZOYZ010000042.1:16893-19097 GCA_964584045.1 uncultured Prolixibacteraceae bacterium
TCGTTTCTTTTCTGTACACCAGCGCCAGGTCAGGTTGTCTCAACGATATCCGCCATAAAAAAGTGATCAGCAGATATCAGGAACATTATCTTCAGGCAAAGGAAGATCAGTTGAACCGGGAAATCTTGGAATCGTTTGATTTCAGTTCACTTGAATATCTGGAACTGGAGGAGCTGATCCGGCAGGCGGTGGCTAAATTACCTGAAAAATGCCGGCAGGTTCTTATCATGAGCCGGTTTGAAGGGAAGAAAAACCAGGAAATTGCAGATGAACTTCAAATTGCGGTGAAATCGGTCGAAGCCAATATGACCCGGGCTCTCAGAAGCCTGAAGGCAGATTTGTCTGCGTATCTCCCGGCTGTCCTGATACACCTTCTGTTCACCTCAGTCTGCTGATCTTTTTTAATCCCGGGACAAAATTTTTTGAAGGGTCGTGCAGGGTTGAGCCGGAGATGCGTGTACATCTTACATAAAACATATGCCATGGATTATTCCCTCATCAACAAATACCTTTCCGGCACAGCGTCTGAAGAAGAAGTCGACGCATTGTTCCGGTGGGTGGAGGCTTCTTCTGAAAATAAGCAGGAATTCTTTCAGTATAAAAAAGTTTGGGTGATGACGGCCCGGTCGGGGGGTGACCGTGAAAAGCTTTGGGATCGGATGCTTGCGGAGAGGATCCGGACGAGAAGCAGATACCGGATTTTATACCGCTCTGTCAAATACGCAGCCGTCGTCCTCCTGTTCTTCGGCCTCGGATTTTTTGTCCGTTCGATCCTTCCGGAAAAGCCGGAAAAATCTCTGTTCCCTGCCGATATGCAGATTGCGGTCCCTCCCGGCCAAATGTCGGATGTAACCTTGCCCGATGGTACGACTGTCCAGCTGAACTCCGGCAGCCGCCTCATTTATCCCGGAAGTTTTTACTCAGGGAACAGGGAAGTCACCCTGGAAGGCGAAGCTTTTTTTGATGTTGCGAAGGACAAATCATGTCCGTTTTTAGTAAAAACCAGGTTTCTCAATTTTAAAGTATATGGTACTTCATTTAATGTTCAGGCCTATCCTGAAGATCAGGAAATAAATACAACACTGGTCGAAGGCAGTCTAGGCGTCATTGATAAAAAGGGCAGGGAACTTACCCGCCTTGTCCCCGGAGAAAACGTAAAATTCAGGGACGATACCAACGAATTGCAGGTGAGCCAGGTAAGAGTTGACCTGTATACTTCGTGGAAGGAAGGGTTAATTACCTTCAGAAACGAAAGTCTGAGGGAAATTGCCCGGAAAATTGAGCGCTGGTACAACGTGGAGATCGTGATAAAGAATGAAAAACTGGCTGCCGAACCTTATATGGGCACCCTCATGAAAAATAAACCGATCGATCAAATTCTGGAGGTTTTTCGTCTGACTTCTTCCCTGAATTACCGGATCGTGCAGCGGCCTGATCAGCCAACCCTGATCTATTGGGAATAACAATTTAATGAGATAAAACAATGAAGAGTTTCAATTCCACTTGAAAAAAACCAGGCCGAAAATACTGGACATATTTCCGGCCTGTTTGCCTGGTTGATGTTTTGGGCATCAACCCATCATAAGATCAATAAAAGCCTTCTGGACAAAGGCCAGTATTCACTTAAAACAGTTCAAATTTATGAAAAAAACAGATTGTGTTCCGTTTTTCCGGAGCATAAAAAAAATGGTGCGAATGATGAAAATAATTGCAGTGATCATGTTTGTGCTCGGGGTACATGTTTATGCCGGTTCGTACGGACAGGCCGCGAAAGTAACCCTGGCCATGCGCGCTACCCTTCGGGAAGTGATCGAAAAACTGGAGGAAGTTTCGGGATACCATTTTGTACTGAAGTACAATACGGATATTCTTGATAAGAACGTCGACGTAAACTACTCGGGCGAAAAGATCGAATTGATCCTCAACGATTTATTGAAAGATACGGGTCTGTCGTATCAGATCATTGACAAGTATATTGCTATTAAATCCAATGGTGAGCCGGTTCCGGGTTCCCAACCGCAAAGGAATATTACCGGAAGAGTGTCTGATTCGTCCGGGCAGCCGCTTCCCGGGGTAACGGTGGCAATAAAGGGAACTACCTGGGGAACTATTAGTGACGGAAATGGGATGTATAACCTTTCGGCTGTCCCGGACAATGCCATTTTGATTTTCTCGTTTGTTGGAATGAAAACCCAGGAGATTGC
>CAZOYZ010000043.1:0-5448 GCA_964584045.1 uncultured Prolixibacteraceae bacterium
TAATAGGCTCCTTTTTTTGATTCAGTCGAATCCTTTTTGTTCGACCGTTTTAATACATTGAGCGACAGGACCTTCTTTCGAAAATTTCCGGGATCAAGGGTGCGCTGAAAAATAGCTTCATAGAGCCTGCGCAACTGCGTAAGGGTAAAAAATTCAGGAAGCAGTTCCGGACCGACCAGTTGATATACAGCCTTTTGCCGAAGCTTAGCCAGCGCCTTCTCTACCATATCGTTATGATCAAAAATCAAGTCCGGCTTCATTTTCAAAGAGAACCAGTCGGCTCCGTACTGATGAACAATTTCCACATCATGCTTATCCAACCGGATCAGCGCATAATAGGCGATACTGATGACCCGTGCAGCCGACTCTCTTTCGGGTGCAGAAAAAGCGGCTACCTCCTCCATATAGATCTGGTCGAGACCCGTCGTCCTTTTTAAAATCCGGATAGCAGCCTCATCGGCCGATTCGCCTTCCTGGATAAAACCTCCCAAAAGTGACCAGTTCCCTTTAGCCGGCTCGAAACTCCTCGGATAAACCAACAACTTCAACTCTCCGTCCATATAGCCGAATATCACACAGTCAACCGCGACATAATGCCGCGGGTGTTCTCCGTACATTTCCTTCAGAAGTTTTCTTTTGATCTCATTCATACGAATCAAAATTATAAAAGTAATTTGTACTTTTATTAATCAGTGCCTATTTTTTGCCAACTTATGCTCTACAGCATATAAGCAAAAAAGGTATCACCAAAAACACAAGTTTGTTTTTGGTGATACCTTCTAAATCAGGCGATCCTGGTTGCCGGCAAACGCTGGCTTATTCCTGTTTGTAATGGATAACCGGAAGTTCGCGTAAGCGGGCTGCAGCACTTTCGGCAGTGATGTCGCGCTGGGGATTTGCCAGCATTTCATAACCCACCATAAACTTCTTCACCGAAGCCGAGCGCAGCAGGGGGGGATAAAAATGCATATGGAAATGCCATGCAGGATGATCTTTCCCGTCGGTTGGAGCCTGATGGATCCCTGCCGAATATGCAAATGATACCTGAAAGAGATTATCATACATGATCGTCAGCCGTCTGTATAGATCGGCCAGTGCCATTTTTTCAGCTTCGTCCATCTGTCCGATATGCTGAACAGCTTTCTTACTGATGATCATACTCTCGAAGGGCCAGGTTGCCCAATACGGAACGAGTGCAACAAAATGATCATTTTGGCTTAACAGGCGTACCTGTTTATCCAGTTCCTTCTCCAGATAACCGGACAGCAGTGTCCTTCCATACTTTTCAAAGTAGGCGCATTGTCTGAGATCCTCCTTCCAGGGTTCATTCGGTACTGAACTCGAAGACCAGATCTGTCCGTGCGGATGAGGATTACTGCACCCCATGATGCTTCCCTTGTTTTCAAAGATCTGGACATAGTTGATAAACTCCTTTGCTCCCAGTTCCAGGTATTCCCGTTGCCAGACATCGACTACTTTTTTAATATCATCCACTTTCATCTCAGGAATTGTCAGATCATGCCGGGGCGAAAAACAAATCACTTTACAAATGCCGCTTTCGCTTTTTACATGAAACAGTTCCCCATCCGAAAGATCTCCTTCAGGAGCATCGGCCAGCAGTGCACTAAAATCGTTGGTAAATACGAACGTTTCCGTATACAAGGGATTTTTTATTCCACCGGCCCTTTCGTTGCCGGGGCATAAATAACAGTCAGGATCATACTCCGGGCGTTTTTCTTCCTGCACCTTTTCAACCTGTCCCTGCCAGGGACGTTTCGCCCGGTGTGGGGAAACCAGGATCCAATCGCCGGTCAGCGGATTGAACCGGCGATGGGAATGGTCTTCCATATTGAATCTTGTCATCAGGGTTTAACTTTTAAAAAATCTTTTTAGCTCCGTCTCCTATTTCAGCCACATAAAATTCGGGGTTAAGACCTGTTTTCGCCTGATATTCTTTTCCAACTTCTGCGATGAACGTATCGATTGCTCCATCTTTTACCACCGAAACGGTACAACCGCCAAAACCTCCTCCGGTCATCCGGGAGCCGATCACACCATCAATTTTCCAGGCCGCTTCGGCCATCGCGTCCAATTCCGGACCGGTCACTTCGTAGTCGTCCCGCAGGGAAACGTGAGAAGCATTCATCAGCTTTCCAAAGAGCTCCAGATCGCCGGCTTTCAACGCCTTTACCGCATCGGTTGTCCGTTCAATTTCAGAAACCACGTGACGCGCCCGGGCCCGGACAACTTTATTTTCAATCTTTGATTCCAGTGCTTTGAACTCATCAAGGGTAAGATCGGCCAGCTGACTGATCGCCTTATAAGGCTTAAGCGCCGCGACAGCGGCCTTACATTCTCCTACCCGTTCGTTATATTTACCCGAATCCAGTTTATGCGGACTATTGGTATTGCTGACGACAATCTTGCATCCTTTCAGAACCACCGGCACCAATTCATATTCGAGTGTATCGCAATTCAGGAAAATTGCATGATCCTTTGCACCCAGTCCGGAAGCAAACTGGTCCATAATTCCGCACATCACCCCTGCAAATTCGTGTTCTGCTTTTTGGCCGATCTTCGCCAGGGTAATCCGGTCCAAGCCGTAACCATACTGGTCATTGATCGCTACCGCGGTCACCACTTCCAATGCGGCAGATGAAGAAAGACCTGCCCCGTTAGGCACATCACCATAAAACAAGAGATCTGCACCCGTAGCCGGCTTTAGTCCCCGCTTTACAAACTGCGCAATGACTCCAAGAGGATAATTTACCCACGCTTTGTTACCAAGCGGAGTAGTCAGCTCATCCATCGACAATTCAGCCTCAAGCTCCATATTCAGTGAAGCAAACCGGAACGAAGGACGATCAACTTTCCGGATCAGACAATAATTTCCGAAGCTTAATGCACACGGAAAAACGAAACCACCGTTATAATCGGTATGTTCCCCTATCAAATTCACCCGTCCCGGTGAAAAATAACCGGAGAAATCCCCTTCTCCGTACTTCTCAACAAACTTTTGTTTCAATGTTGTAATGTCCATTTGTATCGATTTATAATAAAAACTATATCCTCATTCAAACTGGTGGGTACTGGTAGGTAAAAGTACAAATTAAAAAGCCGCATGTTTTTATCCGGGTTATGTTGTGAAACATGTAAAGAGGCAAAGGGCATAGAGCATGGTAAATGGTAAAATGGTAAATGGTAAACGGTCTTACAGCGACTTTCTCCGGATCAGCGCCGCCGGGTTCGCGATCTGATTTTTCCGTTTTTCCGTGATCATGGCGGCCAGGATTTCGCCCATCCGGTTAAAATCGGTCGAAATGGTGGTAATCCCCCCGGCCACAACCTCTTTCAGCATCGTATCATTAAAGGACACAATGCCGAAGTCATTGCCGAGAACAAAATCCTGTTCAGCGGCCATTTTAACCAGACGTACCAAATTCCGGTCTGAGGGCACAAAATAAGCTTCTCCTTTCTCAATTTTCCGGTTTAGCAAGCTGCGTAACACCTCACAGGAAATGTTTCGTTCTTTGCAGAACTTCCGGAAACCTGCCACTCTTCCCTCAGGCTCCTTCCCTCCCGGAAAAAGCATGATCAGCTTCCTGTATTTCCTCAGCAAATCCTCGCCCTCAGTCAACGCCTGGTACACATCTTTTTCAAAATCCTGATAAACCACCGGATAACGTTTTAAATCAGTCTTAAGCCGGTCCAGAATGTACACTTTTTCTTCAGGTAAGACGGAAATAATATCTGCAGTAGAATCGAAAGTAGCAGGCATGATCACGTAGGAAGTATATTTCCCGCAACTGTGACTGATCAAATCTTTAAAAAATTGAAAATTGAAATGATGGAAATAAATATCCACGTTAGCGCGGATGTCCAGACTATTGAGGAAGGACGTATACAAATCTTCCTTAAAGGCATTCAACTCGTCGAACAAAAGGAAGATGCGTTCCTCCAGATTGGTCTCTGTACTGCTGATATAATACCCTTTTCCGGGAATGGAATGGACAACACCTTTCGCTTTCAATTCGTTGAATGCAACCATCACGGTATCCCTTGAAAGGTCAAATTCGGCGCAAATCTGATTCAGGGAAGGAATTTTGTCTCCGAGTTTTAAATCTCCGTCTGAGATTGCACGGTAAACAGAATTAATGATCTGCCTGTATTTGGGCACCCCCAGGGTATCATCAATTTGAATATTTTTCATCCAAAATGGTATTTTCAGATTTGGAAAATCAAAAATAGAAAAAAAACAGCGACAACAGCAACCGGTACCCACCGGTAAGAAAGAATAATTTGTAACTTGCGGCTGAGTTGAGACCACTTAACCAATCAACCATTTAACCTTTTTGAACAATGAACATAACCAGTACTCCTTTCGGAAAGACCCGGGATGGCCGGACCGCTCAGCTATTTATCCTGTCAAACGACCGGCAGGTCACAGTAAAGATCACCAACTACGGATGTGTAATCACGGCTATTGAAATGCCTGACAAGCGGGGAAATACAGAGAATATTGTCTGCGGATTTGAAAAACTGGAGGATTACCTGAGTGATCAGTACCTGAATAACTATCCTTATTTCGGGTGTATTGTAGGCCGTTATGCAAACCGGATCGCGAAAGGGAAATACATGGTCGATGGGGTTGAATACCAGGGCGCTGTCAATAACGGGGAAAACCATTTACACGGCGGATTAACCGGGTTTGACCGTAGACTCTGGACGCCTGAGGTCATTGAAACCGCTGAACAGGTGGGGATAAAAATGTCTTACCTGAGCCCGGATAAGGAAGAAGGATATCCCGGCAATCTCAAAGTAAGCTGTACATATTCACTGGATCATGAAAATAATCTGACCATCTCCTACGAAGCAGAGACCGATAAGGCAACCATCATCAACCTGACCAACCATACTTATTATAATCTGACCGGCGGTAAGGAAAACATCCTGAATCACGAACTTCAATTAACCGCAAAGAAAATTACGGAAGCGAAGGATTTGATCCCCACGGGAAGGATTCTTCCGGTTGATCGCACCCCGTTTGATTTTATAATGAAGAAAACGTTGGGCCGGGATATTTCTTCACTGGCTGATGGATACGATCAAAATTTTGTTCTTGATCATGAACCGGGGAAACTTGTTGAAGCAGGCTGCTTATCTGAAAACAGCAGCGGCCGTGAAGTCAGGGTTTATACCACCCAGCCGGGTATGCAGTTATACACCGGCTACTGGATTCCGGAGCTGATCATTGACGGCGTAAAAAGATTCGGGAAATATTCCGGCGTCGCGCTCGAAACGCAGCATTATGCCGATTCGCCAAATCATGACAATTTCCCGTCTACGCTGTTACGCCCGGGAGAAAAGTATAAGGAAACAACCGTCTACCGGTTCAGCGTCGCCGGCTAGCCGGGTCCGGAAGAATTTTTATGGTCCCGTTCCTGACAC
>CAZOYZ010000043.1:5548-7625 GCA_964584045.1 uncultured Prolixibacteraceae bacterium
ATCTTTCTTTGGGAAAAGAAAGAGGGCGTTTTTCAGGGCACAACCTATAAGGAAGTACGCCGGCAGGTTTTGCAGTTTGCTGCCGGTTTGCAGGCAACAGGCATCCGGAAGGGAGACCGGCTGGGATTGATCTCGGAGGGAAGGAACCAGTGGCTCATCAGCGAGTTGGGCATTCTGTATGCCGGAGCAGTCAACGTTCCCCTCTCTGTTAAACTGGAGGCCAAAACCGAATTAAAATTCCGGCTGGAACATTCCGGTTGCCGCATGGTCATTGTCTCGGAAGGCCAGGCACCAAAAATCGAGGCGATCAGGAGAGAGCTTCCGGGGCTCGAAAAAGTAATTTATCTTGACGAAAAGGCAGTTGCAGGAATAAACGACCTGTCATATGATCATATTATTGAGACCGGGAAAACATTTCTTCGTGAAAACCGGGAACTCGTGGAACAGGTATACAAGTCAGCAGGACCGCACGATCTGGTTAACATTTCCTATACTTCGGGAACAACTGCCGATCCGAAAGGGATCATGTTGTCGCATCTGAATTACACGGCCAATGTGATCCAGTCGAACACGTTGATGGAGATCACCCCTGAATGGAAAACGCTGGCATTTCTTCCCTGGGATCACGCGTTTGCCCATACGGCCTGTCTGTATTGCCTGATGTACAATGGCGCCAGTGTCGCCTCTCTGGAATTGGGCAAGACGCCGATGGAAACCCTGAAAAATATCCCGAAGAACATTAAAGAGATCCGGCCCACGGTACTCATGAGCGTGCCGGCCATTGCCAAAAATTTCAGAAAAGGGATTGAAACGGCGATCCGTCAAAAAGGGAAGACCACACAAAAGCTGTTTGAGCATGCATTGAAAGTAGCTTACCTGTACAACGGCACAGGTTGGGATAAAGGCAAAGGATACAGAGCTTTTTATAAGCCATTCGTAAAGATTTATGACAAAATCCTGTTTTCAAAGATCAGGGAAAGCTTTGGAGGAAATCTTAAATTTTTCATCGGCGGCGGAGCGTTGCTCGACATTGAGCTGCAACGCTTCTTTTATGCGATTGGTATTCCCATGTGCCAGGGTTACGGACTTTCGGAAGCTTCTCCGGTGATTTCCTCCAATGCCTTGCATGCCATCAAGTTTGGTTCCTCGGGCAGGCTTGTTAAATATATGGATCTGAAGATCGTGGACGAAGAGGGACGTGAGCTGCCAACCGGGGAAAAAGGGGAAATCACGATCAAGGGTGACAATGTCATGGCTGGCTACTGGAACAACCCTAAGGCAACGACCGAAACAGTCAAAGACGGCTGGCTTCATACCGGAGATATGGGATACATGGATACTGACGGGTTCCTTTATGTGCTGGGCCGCTTTAAAAGCCTTCTGATAGCCAACGACGGGGAGAAATACAGTCCGGAAGGCATCGAGGAAGCCATCATTGAACAATCGCCGCTGATTGACCAATGTATGTTGTATAACAATCAAAATCCCTATACGTCCGGCCTGATTGTTCCGAACATCCAGGTGATCAACCGCAGGCTCGCTGAATCCGGATTAAAACCGGGGACCGATGAAGCAAATGCTGGGGGTTTGCGCCTCATCCAGTCGGAGATTGACCAGTACAAAAAAGGCGGAAAGTTTGAGAACATGTTCCCCGAACGCTGGCTTCCCGCTACCATAGCGGTCTTGCCGGAGGCCTTTACCGAACAGAATCATCTCCTGAATTCAACCATGAAGATCGTTCGTGGAAAAATCAACGAATACTTTGCGGATGAGTTAGCCTTCCTGTATACTCCGGAAGCTAAAAACATCGTGAATGAACGTAACCTGACGGCAATTGCCAAATGGAACGCATCGGTTATGTGAGCGTGATCTTTATTTGATGAAGTCTTCGCGCACCGGGCTGAATACGTCGATCAGCACACCGGCCTCGGTGCACCGTACCCCGTGTACCGCATCGGACGGCACCAAAAAGGAATCGCCTGCCCGGAGCAGTTGTGTCTGGTCGCCGATAGTCACTTCAAAGGCCCCTTCGGCAATATAGCTGTTCTGAACGTGAGGGTGCCTGTGCGCAACTCCC
>CAZOYZ010000043.1:7725-9659 GCA_964584045.1 uncultured Prolixibacteraceae bacterium
GGAAACATATCGCTGACGGTGGTAAAAATGTTGGCCGACCAGCTTTGATGCGCGGCGCAACCAATCGATATCAGCAGAATGGGTACCCAGGCGGCATTTCGGCCAAGCGAATCGGCGAAATAGTATCCGAGCGGTTGCGCAAAAAGCACGCAAAGCGGGAAAAACGCAAAGATCAACATGGCTTTCATACGTGCTGCGTAAGGATTCACTCCCGTCCTGTTAATAAAGATGGTTGGAAGCTTTCCTCCGTAGATCGATAAGACCGTCACAATGGCATAGAGCGAAAAAATAAGCGCCTTCCCAAGACCGTCAGTCGTTTTAATTTCAAACTGGCTGAACAAATAGGAAGGGGTCCAGAACAGGAAAAACCACCATACCCCGTCGGTCATGAATTTTCCAAAGGCAAAAGCCCAGGTCTGTTTATACGTAAAACATTTCCAAAATGGCATTTTCTTTTCTTCTTCTGCGTGCTTCACCTGTTCAACTTTTTCGTCCTTGTCCTGCTCGATATAGTCCAGTTCAGCCTGGTTCACGAACTTACTTTTCCGGGGTGCGTCATACATAAATACCCAGAAACCCATCCAGATAAAACCGAGTACCCCGATAATCACGAAAGCCCACTCCCAGCCGAACGCCTTGGCCAGATCCGGGATCGTCAACGGTGCGGCCAGTGCTCCGACTGAAGCCCCCGCATTAAATATCGAGGTAGCAAAGGCGCGGTCTTTTTTGGGAAAATACTCCGCCGTCACCTTGATGGCCGCGGGGAAGTTTCCTGCTTCACCGAGGGCAAGGACACATCGGGCAATCAGGAAAGCATACATGCTCACCGTGGCAATCACAACTGCCACATCACCGGTGGCCGCCATCAACTCTGCGGCCGAACTCAAACCAACCCATTGTTCCGTGATAATACCGCAAAGGGCGTGCAGGCAGGCGCCCACCGACCATACGCCAATGGCCCACAAAAATCCTTTTTTAGTCCCCATCCAGTCGATAAACCGTCCGGCAAAAAGCATACACACAGCATAAAATATGGAAAAAACACCGGTGATAGTTCCGTAGATGTTGTCATTCCAATGAAATTCGGGCTTGATAAATTCATCCCAGGTCAGCGACAGCACCTGCCGGTCGAGGTAATTAATCGTTGTTGCGACAAACAGCAAGGCGCAAATCGCCCATCTGTACTGTGTCATCTTTCCGGAAATCGATTTTTCGTTCATCATCATAAGGTTTAAAGATTATAGCTTACTTAGTTTATTTCCTTAAATTACTGACTATTTTCAGGGCTTCCCTGCACTTTTCGGTGACGGCTAACCAATCTTTTGCAGCCAAAACTTCCTTCGGAAAGAGTTGTGATCCCATTCCCACACAATGTACGCCGGCTTTAAACCAGCCGGAAAGGTTGGCTTCATCGGGCGAGACCCCGCCGGTGGGCATAATGCTCGCCCAGGGCAACGGACCTTTCACTGCGGCAACGAAGGCCGGACCGCCCACCTGGGAGCCCGGGAAGATTTTCACAACCTCGCTGCCCAACTCGTGCGCACGACCGATCTCCGTCACCGAACCGCATCCGGGACTCCAGGCAATTTTGCGTCTGTTGCATATCCTCGCCGTTTCTTCATCGATCAGCGGCGAAACAATAAAGTTGGCACCGAGTTGAATAAACATGGCAGCAGTAGGCGCGTCAATCACCGAGCCCGCCCCCATGATCATTTCAGGGCATTCCGTGACAGCCCATTTATTCAACGCCCCGAACAACTCATGAGCAAAATCACCCCGGTTCGTGAATTCGAACACCCGGATCCCACCTTCATAACAAGCTTTCACCACGCACTTGCAGGTTTCCTCATCAGGATGATAAAAGACCGGTACAATACCGGTTTCTTTCATTTTCAGGACTACTTCTATTCTGGTAAATCGAGACATATATTCAA
>CAZOYZ010000043.1:9759-18774 GCA_964584045.1 uncultured Prolixibacteraceae bacterium
AGTCGTTTCCGTCTCCCGTCATCGCGCTACCCTTCCGGAAGCATCACCGCCCATCAACTTTTCAACTTCATCAACGGTCACCTGGTTGAAATCACCATAGATGGTATGTTTCAGGCAGGACGCTGCTACAGCGAAATTCAATGCTTTCTGATCATCACCGGTATACGTTAACAGACCGTAAATCAATCCGCCCATAAACGAGTCGCCGCCGCCGACACGATCAACAATGTGCGTGATCTGATAGGTCGGTGACGCATATAGTTGTTTGCCGTCCCACAGCACACCTGCCCAGGAATTGTGGTTGGCATTCACTGATCCGCGTAAGGTGGTAATCACTTTCCTGCAACGCGGGAACCTCTCCATAATCTGCTTCGACACGGATTCATAAGCTGCACCTTCGACATGACCACCGGTCACATCAATTCCCTCAGGTTTGATTCCCAGTACCATCTCGGCGTCTTCTTCATTTCCCAGCACCACATCAGTCCCCTCGACCAATGCCGGCATCACTTCACCGGCCTTTTTTCCGTATTTCCAGAGGTTCTTCCGGTAATTCAGGTCACATGAAACGGTTATTCCCTTCTTATTGGCTTCCTGAATGGCCTCCAGACACACGTCGGCAGCCCCCCGGGAAATCGCGGGGGTTATCCCGGTCCAATGAAACCAACCGGCACCTTCAAGCACACGCCCCCAGTCGATCATGCCGCGTTCGATATCGGCAACGGATGAATGAGCCCTGTCATAAATCACCTTACTTCCGCGGCTGACTGCCCCTGTTTCGAGAAAATAGATGCCCAGACGGTCACCTCCCCAAATGATATTACCGGTTCCAATCCCATATTTCCGAAGATCCATCTGACAGGCACGGCCAATATCATTCTTCGGCAGACGGGTGACATATTCGACCGGAATACCGAAATTGGCCAGCGACACGGCCACATTGGCCTCTCCTCCGCCAAAGGTTGCTGAAAAGGTATCCGTTTGGGAAAAACGCAAATATCCCGGGGTGGCCAGACGCAGCATGATTTCCCCGAATGTGACTACTTTATTCATATTTTTCGTTTCTAAAATTTACAAATGCGATATGTGCAATCGATTGCAAATTTAAAAATCTATTTCAATTCCGCAAATCCACGGAAGCCTGCAGTTTTCAGTTCAGAGTTTAGAGTAAAAAATTTGAAAATTCTAACTCTTCGATCATTTTCCGTCCTCCGGTCTCCCGTTTCCCGTTTCCGGTTTCCTCTTGCGTATTCTGTTTTTTTCGCTAAAAATTAAAATATTTTTTGGCGTTGTTGTAGCAAATATTTTCGACCATCGTACCCAAAAGCTCCATGTCGGCCGGGATCTCTCCGTTTTCCACATCGCGTCCCAACAAATTGCACAAAGTCCGCCTGAAATATTCATGACGCGTATAGGAAAGGAAGCTTCTCGAATCAGTCAACATGCCTACAAACCTGCTAAGCAATCCCAGGTTGGAAAGCGCGTTCATTTGCTTTTCCATGCCGTCTTTCTGATCCAGGAACCACCATCCCGACCCGTATTGGATTTTGCCGGGGACAGTTCCATCCTGAAAATTCCCGATCATCGTGGCATATAATTCGTTATCACGGGGATTCAGATTGTACAAAATCGTTTTGCACAGCTTATTTTCCTGGTCCAGCCGGTCGAGCAAACGGGCCAGTGGTTCTGCTACGGGCTTATCGCCAATAGAATCGAAACCGGTATCCGGGCCTAATATTTTAAATAAGCGGGTATTGTTACTTCGCTGGGCGCCGATGTGAAATTGCTGGGTCCAACCCCTCGAATGGTCCAGTATCCCGAATTCATACAACATGCACGATTTGAACTTCAGGATCTCCCCTTCCGAAAGGCTGTTCCCGCCGCGGACTTTTTTAAAGATGGCTTTTATTTCCTCCTGTGTGTACGGTTCGGCAAAAACAGTATCGAGGCCGTGATCGGAAAGGCGGCATCCATGCCCGTGAAAATACTGATGGCGGACATCGAGTGCATGCATTAAATCGTCGAAAGACTGAATTCCTGTACCAACGGCTTCTTCCAGTTTGTTCATGTAATTATTGAAGAACACAGGATCTTCGGCCATCATGGCCTTGTCAGGCCGCCATGCCGGTAAAACAGCTACTTCAAATCCATCTTTCTTTATTTGCTGATGATACTCCAGCGTATCGACCGGATCGTCGGTGGTACAAATGGTACTGACGTTGGCCATCCGGATAATATTCCGGCAACTGTAAGCAGACGTATTCAGCCTTTCATTACAATGTTCGTAGATTTTACGGGCCGTTTTGGGATTCAGGATCTCTTCCACGCCGAAAAAGCGCCTTAACTCCAAATGGGTCCAGTGGTATAACGGATTTCGAAGGGTGTTGGGAACCGTTTCAGCCCATTTTTCGAATTTTTCCCAATCGGTGGCATCTCCGGTACAGAAACGTTCGTCTACCCCATTTGTCCGCATGGCCCGCCACTTATAGTGGTCGCCATATAACCAGATCTCGGTGATCGTCTTGAACATCCGGTCATCAGCGATATCTTTTGGATTAATATGGCAATGATAATCCAGAATAGGCATTTTCGCTGCGTACTGATGATATAATTTTTGAGCGGTTTCTGTCTGAAGCAGAAAATTCTCATCCATGAATTTTTTCATACGTTTTTGATTATTTATCTGAAGCTGATGGCGGTGGCTGGTGGCAGCAGCCAGGATCCAAAAGCCGGAAACATTTTTCACAAATTAAAAAGTCTTTTTAAATGCCTGTCGTAAATATTTTCTTCGACACATCCGCCAATGATACCTGCATGCTTTTTCAACAGCCCCCTGTATGTTTCACCCATCTCTGCCGCGATTTTATATCCCACATGGATCAACTGACGCAAATTGGAATTATAGTCCGGATGACCTGGAATATGCCGGAGCGTATTTGCGAATTTTTCACTGCTCCAGCCTGCTACCTCTCCGGCAGACGGCAATTTGGCCTCATCAATATCAATGACATCCGCATAAGGGCCACATAATTCTTCTTTCCGCAACAACGCCTGGGCGTAAATATACCGGGCCGCATCAAGGCCTTCGCCCCCCGCAAGCGCCAGGCCGATCACTTCTTCCAGCCAGGTCGTACCTGCGGTCTTCACATGAATTCCCTTATCATGCTTCTTTATAATTTCAGCCATCACCGGGTAAATCGTGAACTTATCACTCCCCGAGTGGACGCTCAGTTTCAGGTTCCCGGGCAGACCAAAATGCTTCACAGCGTAGTCAATCACCAGCACATCTTCTTCAAATTCTTTGGCAAATTGTTCTACGTGACCTACATAATCCACTCCTTTGTTAAAGCGTCCCGTAAATTTCGGAGCAATTGTCTGGGCCGGGATCTTTTCGTCGGCGATCATCTTCAGGATGAAAAACATATCCACCGGTGTCTGGGGAGACTCGACCTCATCCATCGAAATTTCCGTGATGAAATTACCAGCCCCTTTAACCGCTTCGATCCGCCTGTAAATTTTCCCGGCTTCCCTGACCGCAGCCAAAAACTTTTCGGCCACGCCGTTCAGCAATTCATCCGTAATCACTACCGCTTCCTCAATACCGGGAATATTTACCTGCTGTCCAAAGTCATGGCAGGAAGAAATAAACGCAGTAACGTCTTCCTTCGCGGAAGGTTTGCCGATGTACGCAGCCACATCCAGCGTGAAAAAATCGGAATGGGTAATAAAACGATCAACAGTCGTCAGATTGATATGATCCGCATCCACATGATACGCTCCGGTCCATCCTAACCTTTTTACGGCAGCATCCGCTTCCGCACGGGTACCTTCAGGTTCGGAATGTACGATGTTATGCTCACGATTGGATTTATTCCAGACGGGAGTGATTTCGACGCCCTGCGCATTTGCTTTCATCAGCGCCTTTAACTGAGCTTCACCCTCATGGTTAAAACGGTCGCCCACTCCAAAACTGTATTTGCCTAGTTTCATGTTATTTGTTTTTTATTTTTCTCTGTATCAAACTATTGAATAAGAACAAGGAACGTCGGACGGTCACATTCGGGATTCTTATCCGGTGTCTCTGATTTTTAATGGTAATGTCGCGGAACACCTCACGCGTCCCTCTATTCCGTGTTCGCACACGAAAATAAGCCTATTTCCATTGCTATCCAATTTATTTGATTAAAATATCGCCAAAAATGTTTTAAAATATATTTTTCCGTGTACGAACACGAAATGATGAAAAAAAGTTTTAGCTTTGCTTAAAAGTAGATTCTAGTGGTACGTTTTAAAATTTTGAAGCTATCAAACCTTTAAAAAGAATCCGGATTAAGGATATTGCGGAAAAAGCAGAAGTGTCCATCGGAACTGTTGACCGGGTGATCCATAACCGTGGCGAAGTTTCGCCCGGTACCAAAACAAGGATCCTCCGTATTTTGGAAGAGATGGACTACCGTCCCAATATTCTGGCAAGCACGCTCGCTTCCAAGCGGGCGCACAGGTTTGCTATTTTGGTCCCTGAACCCCAGTCGGAAGAAGCATACTGGAACAAACCGATGACGGGCATACAACGGGCATTTTCTGAGCTGCAGGAATATGGTATCCAGATCACGACCTACCGTTACTCGCAAAACGATGCTGATTCGTTTCATGCCAAAGCCGGTGAAATTATAAAAAGCGTTCCGGAAGGCGTGGTCATGGCGCCGTTTTTTTTTAGGGAATCAAAGATGTTGATCGAAAAGCTGAACGAACTCAATATTCCGTATGTCTTTATTGACTCCAACCTGAAGGAATGTAACAAGATCAGCTATATTGGTCAGAACTCGTTCCAAAGCGGAGCCCTTGCGGCTAAACTTTTTGATTTCTCTCTGCCTGCTGCTGCCCACATTCTGATTGTTCATTTTGCCAAGGAGATGGATAACCAGAATCACCTGGTGCAACGGGAAAATGGATTTTATGATTATTTCAGGCATCGTGATCCTGAAAGATCAAAAAAGCTCGTCACCCTTGAAATAGCGGATCCTTCCAACGAAGAATTTTTTCTTTTTTTGGATGAAGAGCTCGAAAAGCTGAATCAGGTTCACGGTATATTCGTAACGAATTCGCAGGTATACAGGATGGCGGCTTACCTGCGGGCCAGAAGCCTGGAAAAGGTCAGGCTTATCGGCCATGACCTGATCAAACAGAATATCTCCTGGGTCAGGGAAGGAGTCGTCGATTTCCTGATTTGTCAGCGGCCGGAGGAGCAGGGCTACCAGGCTATCGAGACGCTTTTTCAGCATGTGATCCTCAAAAGGCAGGTACCTGCCGAGAACTATACGTCTATTGATATTATTACAAAAGAAAACCTCGACTTTTATAAGGAATTTAACCTGATTAATTATGGAACCAATTAGTTTTAAAGATCTTTCCGGAAAAGTGTGTGTCATTACCGGAGGAGCAGGTGTGATCGGTCTGGCGTTGGTAAAAGCGCTGGCGTCCGTGAACGTGAAAGTAGCCATCGTCGACATCAACAAAGAAGTGGCTGACAAGGTAGCTGCTGAGGTCTCTGCCGAATACGGGGCAACCATTATTGGCGTTGAAGCCAACGTGCTGGACAAAGCTTCCCTGGAACAGGCAAGAAGTGTGATTCATGAGAAGCTTGGCGAAATTGATATCCTGATCAATGGTGCAGGAGGAAATCATCCTTCGGCCACTACCAAAGTTGAGCAGATCGAAGAAGACAATCTGGACAATCTGGAAGATACCTTTTACGGGCTTCAGTTGGAAGGGTTCGACAAAGTTTTTGCCCTGAATTTTAAGGGTACCGTTCTACCCAGTATGATCTTCACACGGGACATGCTTCAACGCAGGAAAGGAGTCGTCCTGAACATTTCATCCATGAACTCTTATAAACCGCTGACCAAGATCCCTGCTTATTCGGCGGCGAAAGCTTCCATCAACAATTTCACGGAATGGCTGGCTGTTCACATGGCCAAGGTGGGTATCCGGGTCAACGCCATTGCTCCCGGTTTTTTCATCACCAACCAAAACCGCTTTTTAGTGCTTGACGAAAAAACAGGAGGGTACTCTCCGCGCGGAAATAAGATCGTCAGCAACACCCCTATGGGAAAATTCGGTGAGCCGGATGATCTTCAGGGAGCTACTTTATTTCTTCTCTCCGACATCTCCTCCTTTATTACCGGGATCGTTATCCCTGTTGACGGCGGATACAGCGCTTTCGGAGGAGTGTAAACCAAGCCACAAGACACAAGGGTTGCGGCCAGTCTTACGACTTACGACTAATTACTTACGACTAATTTTTTCATCATGAACCTTCAATTAAAACAAAATTGTAAATATTCACTTTTGGTTCCCACCAGCATGGGAGTCCGGATCACTCCTGTAAACGGGCAGCCGGTACACAGCAGCAACCTGTATGAAATGCAGGCCACCAGTGCAGAAACAAACGTAGCCAGCATTTCGTCCTATCTGGGACTGCCCGTCAAGGTATTGACCACTTTTGTCAAGGGAAGCCCGATTGCAGCCTTCATTAAAAGCAATCTGAAGAGCAGGCATATGGATTATGAAGGGCCTGAGGTGGAACAGGGAGGTCCCTGGGGATACCGGCACCAGTTCAATATCGCCGACAGCGGTTTTGGTTCCCGTGGTCCGCGGGTACAAAACGACCGTGCCGGGGAAGTTGGCCGCACGCTGAACGTGAAGGATTTCGATCTGGAACGGATCTTCGGGCAGGAAGGTGTGCAAATTGTTCATCTTTCAGGCCTGATCGGAGCGCTTTCGCCCGAAACCAGTAATTTTTGTCTGCAGATCGCCCGTTTTGCCAAAAAATACGGCACCCGCATATCGTTCGACCTGAATTACCGGGCCTCGTTCTGGAAAGGACGGGAAAAGGAGCTGCATGACATTTTCACTGAAATCGCGTCCGTGGCCGACATTCTGATCGGGAACGAGGAAGATTTCCAGCTTTGCCTGGGTATCGAAGGGCCTGAAGCCGGCGGAGTGGGCATAGAAGCCAAGATCGACGGTTTTAAGGGAATGATTGGCCGGGTAAAGCAAACCTTCCCCAACGCATCGGTGTTTGCTACCACATTACGGGAAGTGGTCAGCACAAATGAACATCTGTGGGGCGCGATTATGCTGGCCGGCGAAGAATGGCAGGTGATCGAGCCAAGAAAGATCAATGTTCTGGACCGGATCGGCGGAGGCGACGGATTTGTAGGCGGACTGCTGTATGGGATCCTCAAAGGGTGGGATTCTGAAAAATGGCCTCAGTTCGGATGGGCTACGGGCGCTTTGGCAACGACGTTCCTCACCGATTATGCCCAACCGGCCGATGAGGAAATGGTATGGAGCATCTGGCATGGAAATGCCCGGGTAAAGAGATAAAAACATTTACCATTTACTCATTTAAAATTGTAAATGGTAAATGAATAAATAGTAAATAGGAAGTTATGATGTACTATGAAATTGGATCAACAAGTCACGAACTAACAGCCGATGATCTGAGAAAAGGCTTGTTCAGTGCCTTTGAACAACAAAAGTTCATCAACAAGGTATTGGCCATTCCTCCTGATTATACCCGGTTTCCGAGCCGGGCAGGCGAACTGACCGAAATGACCTGGGAATATTACGGCGATAAACTGACCGATGTCCTTCCGGCCCTTGGTACCCATTCGCCCATGACGCCCGGACAAATTGCACACATGTTCGGCAGGCTTCCCGCTTCGCTGATCCGGGAGCATGACTGGCGGCATGATGTGGTCACGGTCGGGGAAGTCCCGGGCGAATACGTAAAGCAAGTATCGGAAGGTGCCGTGGACTTTGCGTGGCCCGCACAGGTCAACAAACTCCTGATCGAAGGGAACTTCGACCTGATCCTGTCGATCGGGCAGGTAGTCCCTCATGAAGTGGTCGGGATGGCCAATTACAACAAGAACGTGTTTGTCGGAACAGGCGGTGTGGAAGGGATCAACAAAAGCCACTTCATCGGAGCGGCTTACGGTATGGAACGGATGATGGGCCATGCTGATACGCCGGTCCGGAAAATTTTCAACTACGCGTCCGAAAATTTCACCCGTCACCTGCCGATCGTATACGTGCAGACGGTTGTTGGCCTGGATAAAACAGACGGGAAGATCAAAACGCGCGGCTTGTTCATTGGCGACGATTTTGAAGTGTTCGACAAGGCCGCGAAGCTCTCCCTCCAGGTAAATTTCGAAATGCTGGATAAACCGTTGAAAAAGGTGGTGGTATGGCTCGATCCTACCGAATTCAAATCGACCTGGCTGGGTAACAAATCGATCTACCGCACCCGTATGGCCATTGCCGACGACGGAGAACTGATCGTTCTGGCTCCCGCGCTGAAGGAATTCGGCGAAGACAAGGAAATTGACCGTTTGATCAGGAAGTATGGCTATTTTGGCACGCCTGCGACGTTAAAAGCCGTGGCTGAAAACGAGGAGCTGAGAAACAACCTGAGTGCTGCAGCCCATCTGATCCATGGCTCGTCCGAAGGCCGTTTCACGGTGACCTACTGTCCCGGGCAGGAACCGGGTAACCTCACAAAAGCCGAAATTGAGAGTGTCGGATTTATTTACGGGGATTTCAAAGAAATGACGGCTAAATATGATCCGGCCAAATTACGTGAAGGAATGAACATGATGCCCAATGGCGAAGAGGTGTTTTACATCTCCAACCCGGCCCTCGGATTATGGGCTTATCGGGAACGGTTTAATCATTAAAGATGGTACTGGAGGAAGTCAACTGGGGAATCGTTGGATGCGGCGACGTGACGGAAGTCAAGAGCGGACCTCCGCTCTGTCAAACCCCGCATTCCCGTTTGGTGGCGGTCATGCGGCGGGATGAAAAGCTAGCTGCTGATTATGCCGTCCGGCACGGTGTTCCCCGTTGGTACTCCTCGGCCACTGATCTGATCGGTGATCCGGAAGTGAATGCGGTTTATGTCGCCACACCTCCCGGGTCTCATGCAGAATATGCCATACAGGCCATGCG
>CAZOYZ010000044.1:0-4913 GCA_964584045.1 uncultured Prolixibacteraceae bacterium
CGGCTGCCAAACAGGTCGATCAGTCCTTGCACATCGTGCTGAACCGACCAGATGTACTGCCAGGCATTCGACTCGGTATAATGCCGGTTCGGACGCCTGCCCACCAGCAGCGGATCAAAGTAGCGGTAATACGAGTGACTGCCATCCGTTACAATTTCCTGTTCCCTTCCGTTCAGTTTCTCCAGCCAGGAACCGTCTGCCTTTTTGGGACGCATGAACTGCGTCTGACCGTCCCACAGATTTTTATAATTATCCGCCCTTTTCATGAACAGGTCATAATCCTCCTTCTTTCCAAGTTCTTTCGCCAATTGGGCGATACACCAGTCATCATAGGCCAGTTCCAGGGTGTTGGGGACCGATTCGGTCACTTTGTCCACCGGCGTGTACCCTAAATCCAGGTAATACCGAAGACCGGATCTTCCCATGTGCGAAGGGACCGGCGGCTTTGGCTCTTCGAGCGCTTTGGTACGCATGGCCTTATACAGGAACTGCGTATCATAACCCCGGAACCCTTTCCGGTAGGCATCCACAATAATGGGGATGAGGTGATCGCCGACCATGGCTTCGCCGAATACATTCATGAAGTGCTGGGCCGGAAGCCAGCCATAAGCCCGGGTCTTGTCCTCGATCGATCTGATGAAATTGTTGACATGCCCGGGCGCGATGAGCGTCAAAAGCGGATGCTGTGAACGGTAGGTGTCCCAGCAGGAGAATGAGCCGTAAAAATCGTATCCTTTCGCCGTATGGATCTTTTTGTCCGGTCCCCTGTATTTTCCGTCCGCATCCTGCGAAATATACTGGGCCAGCAGGGAGTGATACATCGCCGTGTAAAAGATCTTTTTTTGTCCGGCGGTGGCGCCGTCAATAGCGATCCGCTTCAACTCCTTATTCCAGATCGACCGGGCATCGTTCTTTACCCGGTCAAAATCCCAGTCCGGGATCTCGGTATGCAGGTTATTTCGGGCACCTTCCACGCTCGTATAGGAAATTCCGACCTTGACCAGGATTTGCTCACCGGCCGAAGTCCCGAAGGTGACAAATGCGCCGATATTTTTGCCTGTTTCCCCGTTTTTATAAGGCCAGATACTGCCGCCTGATTCGGGCGTTTTGTACTCATTGTCGAACGTGCCGTAATAGCGGAACGGCTTGCTGAACTCAGCCACGAAATACAGCTTGCCCAGTCCGGCGCTTTTTACCCCTTCGATCCGGTTGTTCTGCAGGATCGTTAGTTCCGATAATTCTTCAGACGCATTGTCGCCGATCTGGTGCCCCAGGTCGAGAATGATCCGGGCATTCTCCGTTTGAGGGAATGTGTACCGGTGAAATCCGGCTCTTTTGGTGCAGGTCAGTTCCGCCCTGATGTTGTAATCTTTCAACACGACGGCATAATAACCCGGTGAAGCTTCTTCATCGGCGTGATCGAAGCGGGAACGGTAGCCTTCGCCGGGGCGGTCGGGTGAACCCGGAAGGGTTTGAAGTTTTTGCCCGACCACCGGCATCAGCAGAACTTCTCCGCCATTCACCATTCCCACGCCGCTCCAGTGTGTGTGACTGAATCCCATGATGGAGTTGTCGGAATAGAGGTATCCCGCGCAATACGTCCAGCCCTGATTGTTCACATCAGGACTGAGGTGTACCATGCCATAGGGGAGTGACGGGCCGGGGAAGGTATGCCCGAAAAAGTCTGTTCCGATAAACGGATCAACATAATCGGCCGGTTCCTGGGCCCGAACGATTCCCTGCAGAAACAGCAGGATTAAGAACATGGCGATGCGATATTTCATCCGATTCATTTTTTGTCCGTTTTTGTTGTCATTCCTGAACCTCAATGATGAACAGAAAGCTTTGTGAGCTGATGACCTTTAGCGCGGCAAGTAATAAAAGTGTCCGTCTTCAGCGCCCAGGAGCAATTCGGGGATCCCGTCCCGGTTCCAGTCGACCGCGGTCGGACTGGTGGTATGTCCGGTGAGCCGGATATTCATCAGGTCATTTTTCTTTTTGAACGTGACTTTCCCGTTTTCTTCGCCGGTATTTTCATACCACACGGCATTCTGGCTGTCGGCCAGCAGATCAAGGTCACCATCGCCGTCCCAGTCTGTGAGACAAAGCTTGCGGCGTCCGCTTCCGCCTGCTGTCTTTTCATTCAGCCGGAGCGGAGCCTGCCGGTTATCCGCATCCAGGAAGATCCGTTCTCCCGGATGCACGCAGAGCTTCCCGTTCTTGTTGAATCGTCTGAAGAAAGCCAGGTATCCTTCATGATCAAGCATGACCAGATCCATCATTCCATCCCGGTCCCAGTCGGTCATCAAGGGTGTGGTCCGCCATTGGGTCACCAGCTCGTCCTGTGCCGGGCTCCACCAGTTCCAGGCTGGTTTTTGAGGTGTTTTTCCATTCCAGTCGATCCTGACGGGTTGACGGGATGCGAGTCGGGGATTCGTTTTGGTTCCTGTGTTTTTGAACCATTCGATCTTTCCCCAGATGGAGTTGATGACGATATCACGGAGCCCGTCGCCATCCCAGTCGGCCACCGATAAGGTGGTATATCCCCATTTTCGCTCGCACGGTCCCTGGATAGAACCATTTTCTCCGGCCTGGATCCGGATTGGCTTGCCGTCTGCCTCTAGCAGCACCGGCTCTTTCCATTTGGGCGGGTTGCCGCCGTCGAGGTTTTCGATAAATCCGATGTAGCCGGCCGTATTGCCGCAAATCAGATCTTCATCGCCATCGTTGTCCCAGTCCACGCTGAAAGGCGTCACCAGGGCCCCGAATTTGAGGTCGGCTGCCTGTTGCCGGAAATAGACCGGCGACTTAAACACAGGCATGTGGTTTCGTGTCTGACCTGTATTTTCAATCCAGGCCACCCGGCCATCTTCATCCCCGACGATCAGGTCTATATCGCCGTCATCATCCCAGTCGACCGCGTTTGGGACAATCATCTGCAGGTCCATGGTGATCAGCCCGTTTTCATTTTCGAGAAAACGGCCATGAGCAAATTCCGGCTTTTCCCTTGTGCCGGTATTTTCGAACCAGGTTAACCGGTCGGTGAATTCGCCGCAGATCAGATCCAGATCACCATCGCCGTCAAAATCATACATGTTGGGTGAAGCCATGCCAAACTGATCGATAGGCTTGCCTCCTGCATTCAGCTTGCCTTTAAGTTGGTAATGGCCGTTGTTATTTTCAATGAGGACCACATAACCGTGCAGAGGTCCCCTGGTCCATTTCCCGTTTTTGTCGAATGCATCGTCCCATCCGTAGTCGCTCCAGTCGTCAACTCCGACTACCAGATCAACGTCTCCGTCGTTTTCGTAATCCACGTATTTCCATTGCGAAGACCGCACCTTCTCTGCAAACTGAAAGATTTCTGCGGCCGGGAACACACCGGTCACATCGGTCAGCATTTTGTTCCTGAAATTGTTGTACTCTACGCCCTGACCTAACACGCGGGCTTCCTTTCCCAAATAGGAGATGTGAATATTGGATGGCCCTTCTCCTAACCTCACCGCTGAGTTAAAAGCAGGAAAGGTTTCGCCTGTGGCATTTTCGAAAAGATACAGCCCGTTATAGGGATAGCTGCCCGCGCTGGATACGACGAGATCCATATCCCCGTCCTTATCAAAATCCATCGGGAGCGGCCATGCCCACAGACCAACACCGAGGTCGGCCTGTGACCCTGGATTTTGGTATTGTAAACGGATGATCCCTTTCAGGTCATGCAAGGTATTTCTCTGTGCTGCTGCTTTCCCGGATAACAGGAATAAACAGGCTCCTCCGAAAATGACACGGATTGGAATTCTAATCTTCATCGGCTTTTTTTAATAGGGTATGTGCAGCTTGCATATGGTCTTTAGCGTCTCAATAAAATTCAGTACGAACATGCCAACTGATTTCCTTAACTGTGAAAACCTTGGCTTTCACAGTTCGTTTCAGATATTCTATTCTTCCGGCCATTTCCCGTTCGTCAATGCCTTTGTCCTGATCTTTTCAGGATTGAGCGCCACGTATTTCGCCAGCTCACGGTTCCAGGTGTAGGTGATATGGACCAGCCCGTCTTCAGACTGAATGACCGCGGGATAGGAGTATTCGCCCTCGGGATCGGGGTCATTTTCCAGAAGCACTGCCGCTTCCCAGAGCTGGCCATCTTTGGAGACGGCCACGCCAAGGATATTACGCCCTTTGATGACCGGGTTAAAAACGAGAAGCTGACGGCCATCCGAAAGTGTGACCGCATCAATCCCCGAATTGTTGTTGGGCAGAGAAGTAGCTTTCATGACCGACCAGCTTTTTCCCTGATCTTTCGACCAGGATTCGACCACCGACTGGTTTTTACTCCGGCAAAGGATTTGCAAAGAGCCATCCGGATGGAACAGGACGGTAGGCTGAATGGTCTGAAAACTGCCGTTGTCAATGCTGATTTTCTCCCAGTTTTGCAACGACTGATCCGATACTTCCATGTAGCTGGCCCATGTTTCGCGGGTTTCAAAGCTTGTGGGATACAGGATTTTCCTGTCTGACAGTCTCACAGGCTTATTTTTGATCGGACCGAGCAGATCGTCAGGTATTCTTGTTGCCTCCGACCAGGTTTGCCCGTCATTGGCCGAAATTTTATAGAGTCCCCACCAGCTTCTTGGATCTGGTCCCACTTTGTAATAGAGGATCAGATCGCCGTTATCCCGCTGAAAGAGAACAGGGTTCCAGCACGGGTATTGCTTCCCGTTTTCCACGCCGTCGGCAGCCAGCACCGGCGTCTCCCATTTCCCGTTGATTTTCCGGGATGTGTAGATACATACGTCCGGATGTTTTTCATGGGTGCCCCCAAACCAGGCGGCGATCAGTCCTCCGGAGATTTCGGCAATGGTGGAGGCGTGGCATTCCGGAAAGGGCACATCTTCGCGCTCGTAAATAAATTCGGC
>CAZOYZ010000044.1:5013-18731 GCA_964584045.1 uncultured Prolixibacteraceae bacterium
GTCAGGTTACTGTGAAACGGACTTCGGAAAGCGATCGCTCCTCCTTCATTAAAAAGAACGGGAGACAAGCTCATCCAGACGATGACCAGCACACCGACGATCACGCCGATGGCGGCGTCGATGTTGCGAACGCTTTTCGACAGGTAACCCAGTAAAAATAATCCCAGCATCCCTCCGCTGAAGATGGAGGCCAGCGCCCACCAGGCGTCCAGGACACTTTCGACGCCCATCAGGGTGAGCGCGATCAGGGTCCCCAGGATGCCGAACACCAGCGACGAAGAATAGAGTACTTTCATCGAAGATCGTTCGCTTGCCTGCTTATTGAAATAGCGTTTGTAATAATCGGAGAGCACGATGGTGGCGGTGCTGTTGATACTGGTTGCCACGGTACTCATGCCCGCAGCGAAAATGGCTGCAATGAGCAAACCGGTAAAGCCCACGGGCAGTCCGTTTACAATAAAATGCGGAAAGACCTTGTCTCCTGCTCCTGCTGCCTTTAATTCAGCAGGCAGAAGATCAGGCTGAGCCGTATACCAGGCATAGAGCGCAGTACCGATGTAAAAGAAAACCAGTGATACCGGAACGTATAATAAAGACCCGAACAGGGCGGACGATTTGGCTTCCCTGTCCGAACTGGTTGTCATGTACCGCTGCACGTAATTCTGATCGATCCCGTAGTTCTGAAGGTTGATAAACAGACCGTAAATCAGGACGACCCAGAAGGTTGAATCGGCCAGACTGGTACCAAAACTACCCAAACTGAACTTGTCGTTGGCCAGGGCAATTTCAAATAATTGGCCGGGGCCTTCAGGCATGGAGAATGTCAGGATCAGGGCACAGACGATTGCTCCGATGATCAGGATGATCCCCTGGATGGCATCGGTCCAGATCACGGCCTGGATGCCGCCAAGCATCGAATAAACCGTCACTGCCAGGCCGGTCACTATGATAATCGTCTTCATGTCCCACCCAAACAACGCGTTCAGCGGCAATGCCAGCAGAAGGAGAATAGCCCCTGTCCGCATCAGTTGCGTTAAAATGTAACAAAGAGACGCATACATCCTGGCCCAGGGTCCAAAGCGCAGCTCAAGATAATGATAAGCGGATATGCTTCCGATGCCCCGGTAAAGCGGGATAAAGAACTTTACGGCTAAAACTGAGGCGAAAGGGATGGAGAGGCTGAAAACAAACGCATTCCAGTTCGACGAATATGCTTTTCCGGGTAAAGCCAAAAAGCTGATGCTGCTGACGAACGTAGCAAAAATAGACATACCGACCACCCAAGCGGGAAGTTTACCTCCTCCCGAGGTAAAGTGATCGGAGGTTTTATTTTTAAAGAAAAAGGCGGACCCTAAAATGACATTTCCAAAGGTCAAAATAAAAAATACGATCAGGTCTGGTAAGGATAGTTTCATAGTTAATCTTCGCTAAATAACCGCTTTTAATTCTTTGACATATTGCTCAATTCTTCTGCGTTCTTCTTTTCCGTGTTTGCGGAGGGGCATTGCCATATAATCGTCGCAAATACCCATCACGGACAATGCGCACTTGATCCCCTTGGCAATCCGTGACTGATGTTTACCCACACAATAAATGGTATCGTTGACCATCATGATCTTTTCGCGCAGAACGGTGATCCGGTCAAAGTCTCTTTTCACAGATGCATCGTATAAATCTACAAATAATTTCGGAAACAAGTTGGCGCCTCCGGCAACTGCTCCATGCCCCCCGTATAAAATGGTCTCAGGCAGAAACAATTCAGTCCCCGTGATGACGGCAAACTCCGGCGAATTCTTAAATTCTTCGATTAGTGCATATAAATAGGATATATCTCCCGAACTATCCTTTACACCTATGGCTCCCAGTTCTTTCGCCTTTTTGATCGTCTCCACCGACATGTGTAATTTTGTGCAGCTTGGCATGTCATACATCATGAAAGGTAAAGGCAGCCCGGGAACAATATTTTCCAGGTATTCTCTCATCTCTTCCTGTGAAATGGGCATATAATAAGGAGGAGCGATGACAACGCCATCCAATCCGATTTCAGCAGCATAAGCGGCTATCTCCAGGGACCCTTCAAGTGAAGTGTCGGTGATCCCCGCGACAACCGGAATCCGGTGATCCACAAGTTCAGCTGTCTTTTTTAACAATTCTTTCCGAAGTGAATAACTAAGGCTTGTTGCTTCGCCGGTAGTACCAAGCATAAACAAGCCGTGCACTCCGCCCGACACCAGATGCTCTATTAACTTTTCCAGTCCGTCAATATCCAACCTGTTGGAGCTCAACAACGGAGTTACAACGGGGGGTATAATCCCTTTTAGTACAAGTTCCATTTTTTTTTATTCAAAGGAAGGGGATATGCCGAAACTTTACTTCAGTTATTTTGTTCTGTTTGCATAGTATTTTAACTAAAAATCGATCATAAATATTTATATTTGGTATTAAGAGTTAAAAAAATAGTATGGAGTTTATCTATGAAAAAATTTTACTTCCCCACAAGCGGACTTTTATAACCCGTAAATTGCAAATGGATCCCAAATCCAACAGAATTCATTCGCACAAAAATTTCGAACTGAATTTGATCATAGCGGGGTCGGGCCGCAGGATCGTAGGCAATCATATTTCAAGTTACACGAAGGGTGATCTGGTTCTTTTAGGACCAAATCTCTATCATTGCTGGGAGGTGCATGAAACAGAAGCGGACGGCAGCGCCGCGTGCATTGTCACTCATTTTTCTGAAAACATTATTAACTCTGATTTTTTCAATATCCCCGAACTTGAATGTGTGGTCGATTTATTAAAGGATGCAGGAAACGGCATTTTCTATAAAGGTAAAAAGGCTGAAAAAGTCGCTGCATCAATTGGGAGAATGGTTAATTTGGCAGGACTGGAACTGTACATCGAGCTGTTAAAGGTGTTTAACCTGCTGCTCCGGATCGAAGACTGCGAGTACCTGGCGCTTCCGTCGTCCCAGCCCAATGTCCATGAAAAGGACATTGATCAGATCAATAAAATTTATGAATATGTATTTCAGCATATTCAGGAAGGGATCAGGCTTAAGGAGGTCTCGGACCTGGTTTGTATGGAACCTGGTTCGTTTTGCCGCTATTTTAAAAAGAAAACCAATCAGACCTTCATGGACTACGTAAAAAATGTGAGAATTGGTATCGCTGCGAAATTACTGGCCGAGACGGACAAGCAAATCACACAGATCTGCTTCGAGTGCGGCTATAATAATCTGGCCAATTTTAATCACTATTTCAAAGGTATTATGGGGAAAACACCTTCTGAATACCGCAAAGATCTGAAATAATGAAGGGCAAGGGGCACAGGGCACAGGGCACAGAGTATAAGGCCGCTACTCACTACTCGTGACTCACGACTCACGACTTTTTTGTCTATTTAGGTTCGATGACGTACTGGTTTTTTGTTTCGGTAACTGACAGATCGGAGGGTGGTACTCCTGTCAGCACTTTCGCCGCCATTTGACCTGATTGTTTTCCCCATTCGTAGTAATTGTCTCCAATTGCCCCGCTGGCACCCTGGCTGACAAAGTCCGGCTCTGTCACGTAAACCGGTATACCGGCCCCTTTGGTCACTTTTAAGATGACCGGGAAGCCGGTTAAGATCAGGTTGTCGGCCGAGAGAATAAAGGCTTCTGCCCCGCGTTGGATCAGCGATTGCGCGGCTGTTCCCAGGTCGGAGACAGAAGATGCCGTTGCTTCGAGAATATGAATGTGCTGTTCCTTACCGGCAGCGCGAAGCCTTTCGACCGAAATCAGCGAGTTTATTTGTGCAGCGTCATAAACGATTCCGGCTTTCGTCAGGTTTTGGTTACAGCGGGCCGCCATTTTCAGAAGCCTGCCGACCGGAGGGTTGTCGTGTACGCCGCAAATATTGGCAGGCTTTTTCCCTTCCTTAAAAATTTGAAGCTTATAAGGATCGCTGGCTACGGTAAAAACCAGCGGGATATCGTTTACCTTTGCCGCGGCGGCGAGCAAGGCCGGCGTGGTTACTGTCACGATCACGTCGGGCTTTTCAAGGATGACGGCGTCGACAATTTGAGGCAACTGACCGATTTCGCCCTGTGCACTGTATTTTTTGACCGTATAGTCTTTTCCAAGGGTCAGTCCGCTTTCAATTAGCCCGGCTTCCACCCCGGCGATAGCGTCGTCCAGTAACCGGTTTTCAATTAAGGTGATGATCGCTACTACGGCTGTTTTATTTTCCCGGGTTTGCCGTTGTTTTAAGTCCGACATCAGTAAAAGCGCCGATGCTCCAAGAATCAATACAATTACCAGCCAAAGGTCTTTGATCCGGTTTCTCATCTTGTTGTCACGAATTTTTTATGGTCAGATGCAGGATGTTTTTCCCGTTTCCGTAGACGTATTCCACACGCTCGCATCTGCCCACGATAATTTTCAAACCGATATCATCCTCATTGATCAACGGGTTATCCTCTTCTCCGGTATTTTCACAAGTCAAATGAAGTGACCCCGATTTTTCCGAGTAAGAAAGCCTGAGCGAGGCATCAGTGATGTTCTTTTGCAAAAGCAGGAGTTCCTCTGCGACAAGCAGGGTGAATTCCGTCACCCGTGGCGTCAGAAAATGCTTTTCACAGAAAGCCTGCATTTCGCCCTGAATGGCATACAGGTCGTAGTCGTTTGAACTCAGATGAATATCGAGGCTTCGTATCCGGTTAATAAAAGCTTTGGTCTTTTCCTTTTGAGGATGTTCAAAGATTTGTTCCGGGGGTCCTTCTTCGTAGATGATGCCTTCGTCCATATAGAAGACCCTGTTCGAGATGTTTTTTGCAAATTCCATTTCATGGGTCACGATGATCATGGTCATACCTTCCCTGGAAAGCCTGCGGATCACAGCCAAAACTTCGCTGACCATCGTGGGGTCGAGGGCAGAGGTGGGCTCGTCAAAGAGCAGGATCTCACATTCCATGGCCATACAGCGGGCAATCGCCACACGCTGTTTCTGGCCCCCCGAAAGCTCGTCAGGATAGCTAAACGCCTTTTCGGCCAGCCCTACCAGTTTTAAAAGTTCCATCGCCTTCTCCGCTGCTTTTTTCCTGTTTTTACCCAGCAATTTAACCGGGCCAATGATCAGGTTCTCGATTACAGAGAGGTGGGCATACAAGTTGAAGGACTGAAAAACCATTCCCATACGCTGCCTGATCCGGGGCACATTGGTTTTTTTATCGAGCAGGGGGATATCGTCTACAATAATGGAGCCTCCTGAGGGATATTCCAGTAGATTAAGACAACGAAGAAATGTACTTTTTCCGGTACCCGACGGCCCGATCACCGAAATGACTTCGCCTTTTTTGATATCCACATTGACATCGCGCAGAACCATCAGGTCCCCGTAATATTTCGATAAATTGCGTACCTGTATCATTTTACCACCACCTTTCTAAAGCTTAAACGCCTTCTTTTGGGATCCACGTTAATTTCAATATAATCCAGCACTAACGTCAAAAGCCATGCGATCAGGATATAAATGACTGCCGCCATGATCAACGGGAAGAACGCATCGAAGGTCCTGCTCCGGATAATGTCGCTGGCTTTGGTCAGATCTTCCACGGCGATGTAACCTACTACCGACGTCATTTTAACCAGCGAAATGAATTCGCCTTTATAGACCGGTAACACCCGCCGTAATGCCTGAGGCATAATGATATGAATGAATGTTTGAACTTTGGTAAATCCGGAAGCAATACCTGCCTCTGTTTGCCCTTTGTCGATACTTTCGATGGACGTACGGAACATTTCCGAGACATAAGCCCCGAAGTTGATCCCAAAGGCAATGATGGCGACCAGCACCGGATTGATATTGACCGAGGCAAAAACGACATAATAAATGATCATCAGAAGCACGAGCACCGGTGTACCCCTTATCAATCCAATATAAAAGGATGCAATTGACTTCAGGGGTTTGCTTTTTGACATTCGCATCATGCAGATCAGTCCGCCGACCAGTGTTCCGACCAGTGATGCAAAAATGGAGATGAGGATGGTGATCCAAAGTCCTCTCAAGATCATCAGGTACCTGTTTTCCCGGATGATATTGTTGTAAAAGCTGTTGGCTAGTTTTGTAACAAAAGAATTTCGTGGCGCTTCAACCACTTCTCCTTCATAACCGGCAAGCTTGGCTTTGAGTGCGATCACCGCGGTGCGGAACATCGCATATTCGTCCGAGAAGTTGACTTGTTCCGCCCGTTCCGGGCTGATGCAGATCCCATCGGTGATCATATCGACCTTGCCGGAGGCCAGCGCCGCCACCAAGGCCGGAAATTCAATATTGATAAATTCGAGTTTATAATTACGACGATCGGCAAATGTCCGGATCATCTCAATGTCAAAACCGACATATTGATCGTTGATCACGGCCACATAAGGGAGATCTTCGACCGATACGCCCACTGTCAGTTTTTGATCCGAATTGATCTCCCGGAACTGCGGCATGACTGCTTCGTCGGCATCGTTGACAAACCACCTGTCGGCCATTTTCTGCCAGGTTCCGTCCTGTTTGATCTCTTTCAAAAATTCGTTGAACTCGCTCAGCAATCCCGTGTTGCCCTTATGAAATCCCACTCCTAACGGCATGTCAAACGCATCGTCAGTCAGCATGCCCAGATCTGGATTACGTTTGAGTACCAATCCGGCGGTGATCAGGTCGAACATGGCCACGTCGATCTTATCGTTTTTCAGTGAAGTCATCATATCGGCCGTGCCTTCGAACCGGAATACCTGAGCTTTGGGATATTTCTCAGCCATAAAAGCGTCGTGCACGGTACCTGTGAAAATCCCGACGCGTTTATCGGCAATATCATCCAAAACGGCAAGCTTTCCGGGTTGCGCGTTCTCTTTCTTATGACCGATCATACTTGCTCCGGCAGCAAAATAAGGGTCGGAAAAGTCGATTTGTTTCTGACGTTCTTCGGTAATCATCATCGACGCCGTGATGACGTCGATTTTCCCGGCTACCAGAGAGGGAAGGAGGCTACCGAAGGGAATATCGATAAAAACGACATTTCGTCCCAGACTGGCGGCAAACCGCGTAGAAAGTTCCACGTCGAAACCTTTCCAGCTGTCCTGGACTTTCAGTTCAAAAGGAAGACCAAGATCACTGACAATCCCGACGTTCAGTGTACCAACCGGGTTCTCTGATGGTACTTCCGGCATTTCCGCATCGAGCTGGTTCATCCAGCGGTCGACCATGGCCTCGTAGGTGCCGTCGGCTTTAATTCCTTTTAAGAATTGGTTGAAGCGGGAACGCAATTCTGTATTCTTTTTACTGAATCCCGCGGCAATGCTGGTGGTAAACAAGTTATCTTCCAGTACAACAAAATCAGGATTCTTGCTGAAGATTTCCCTGATCGAAGTTTGATCCACAAAGGCGCCGTCCACTTTATCCGACTGAAGGGCAAGCAACATATCGGGCAAGGTATTGAACGGATAGATGGCCGCGCCGGGGTAGTTTTTTTGCGCGTAAGCGTCATGGATAGAGCCCATTAAAACACCTAATTTCCGTTTTGTGGCCAGGGAGTCTGCGGATCCTGATTTTTCCGGATCCGCAGATTTTGGAGTATCACTCCTTTTTACGAATACGGCAATCCCGTTATCATAATAGCTTTCCGAGAAGAGCACTTTCTTTGCCCGTTCTTCCGTGATGGACAAGCCTGCTCCGATCATATCCACTTTTCCAGACAGCAGCGCAGGGATTAAGGCTCCGAATTCCAGATTCACCACCTCCAGCTTTTTGTCCAGCTTTTGGGCGATCCGGGAAGCAAATTCAACATCAAACCCGATGATCTGCTGATCCTGGCTTACATATGCCATGGGTTCGGTTACTGCGGCTGTCCCGAAACGAAGAACGCCATTGGAACCATTACTTTCAACGACGGGCATCGGCCCCGGGGCGCCCGCCTTGGGGAACCACCTGTCCGACATCTCGTTATAAACGCCATTCGCTTTGATCTCATGTAACACGCTGTCGGTGGCCGCTTTAAGTTCCGGATTCTCCTTGTTTACCGCAAAACCGTAGTAGTCGGGTTTTAGCAGTTCCTTCAGAACCATTCCTCCCTCTGTTTTGGCTGCCAGATTCAGGAGTACCGGCAAGTCATAGACGGCGCCGTCAGCTTTTCCGTTTAAGACCGCGAGCGCACAGTCATAAACACTGTTATAATATTCAATTTCAGCATCAGGGAATCTTTCGAGCGTCATCTTATCGGCCACGGTGCCGGTCGGCACGGCAATTTTTTTCCCTCCTTCCAAATCCGGTAATGAAGTGATCCCGGATTTTTTGTTGCTACAGGAGGCCTGCAACAACAAAACGAGCAATAAGCCAGGCAACCAAATGTTTTTCATAGCAGGTTCAGTAAATTCAACACGCGAGCAATGTCGGAATTTTTTTTTCTTTTTGTGAACTAAGTTTCAAGTGTTTTTTAACATATTTTCCACTGCGCCTCCCGGCTAAAGTCAGCATTTATCAACCGGCGTCGCATCGGGACTGCGTAAAGATAGATTTTTAATTACATATTGATGTTGTTCCTAAAGAGGGTATTTTACGTTTTTGAAATTTCCCGCAATTTTTTACTTATGTTCTGCCGATCTTCGTTCAGATGTTGTATCTTGCGAGCAATTCCGTGCAATAAGGTTTGCTCCGCCAAAGGGGGAATCTCAGGAGTTTTGGTCAATAACCTATGAAAAAAATTCGATACAAGTGAAAAATCTGATCAGGGATCTTTGGCTGGCCATTACGCTCATCCTGGCCGCATCTGCACTTTTACTGTTTTCGGACCTGGAGCAAAGACAGGGGGGGACGAAAGATCCGGATGAAAAGGAGCTCCCTGCTATTGCCATCATGCAAATCCGGTCTACACCCATCCTTGATAATCATGTCGAAGGCATTACGAGCCGCTTGAAGGAACTGGGTTATGTCGCGCCCGACCATCATAACGTAAAGCTGTTTAATCCGCAAGGCGATTTGGGTACCGCCAACACCATTGCCCGTGAGATCGCAAATGGTCCGTACCGAATTGTGATCACTTCGAGTACGTTGGCTTTACAGACCTTTGCAAATGCCAATCAAACCACAAAAAAGCTTCATGTTTTCGGAGCGGTTACCTTCCCGGCAGGAACAGGGATCGGGATTACCGGTCCGGGAGCGGATGAGCACCCCCCTTACCTTGCGGGGATAGGGACCTTTCAGCCGGTAAAACGGACATTCCAGATTGTCCGGGAACTCCATCCTGACATTAAAAAAATTGGTGTAGTCTGGAATTCCGGCGAGCAATGTTCCGAGGCGTGTATGAAACAGGCACATGAAATTTGCAGTGAACTGGGAATAGAATTGATCGAAGCGATCGCCACCAACACCTCGGAAGTATCGGAAGCCATACGGTCGTTAATGAGCAAAGGCGTTCAGGCGGTCTGGATCGGTGGAGATACGGTCGCCACATCATCCGCCAGTATGATCATTACTGTTTCAAAGCAAAACGGCGTTCCTGTTTTTACGAACGATCCGCTCGATGTGAACTTAGGCGCGTTGTTCGGTCTGGGCGCCGATTATCAAACTGTAGGGAGATATACCGCCGACATGGCTGCTGCGATCCTCCAGGGGAAAAAACCCTCGGAATTCAGGATTGAAAATGTGATCCCGGAAGAGTTAAGGGTGAACCAGGAAGTGCTTTCCGCCCTGGGCAAGCCCTGGAAAATGAATCAGGTGGTGCAGGGGATCCTGGATAAACAGGAGGCAGAGAAAAAGCCGGAAGCAGCAAATGCTGAATTAGCCGGTGCCGGAACGGGGTTAAATGACTCCGCAAAGAAGCCATTTAAACTGAGCATCGTTCTTTACAGTGAAACGGAATTTGCGGAACGGAGCCGCGACGGGTTGATCGACGGTATTAAAAATGCTGGTTTGGCAGAAAGTAAAGATTATACCCTTAAGATTTATAATGCACAGGGTGATATGTCGACCCTATCCAGTATCATGACCACGATAAAGGCCGACCGGGTCGATTTGCTGATGGCAGTTTCCACGCCGGCCCTTCAGGCTGCCCTGAGACAGGCCGGTGCTGACACCAGGATTGTTTTCACGGCTGTGGCCGATGGAGTAAAAGCCGGAGCAGGAAAATCCAATACTGATCATTTACCCAATGTGACAGGCATCACCACCCGTTCTCCCTTCGAAGGTATGGCCAAACTGATCGGGGAGACCATGCCGTCAGTAAAGCGTGTGGGCACTCTTTTCACTCCTGCCGAGATCAACAGTGTGCTTTATAAAGACTGGTTTAAAGAGGCTCTTCAAAAACAGGGTATGGATCTGATCGCGATTCCGGTTACCGCGAGTTCAGACATCCCTCAGGCTGCAGTCGAACTTTGCCACAGTGATATCCAGATGGTTTGTCAGATCGCCGACAACCTGACAAGACCGGGATTTGGTCTTATATCAAAAAAGGCTGCCGGGAATAAGATCCCGTTGTTTGTTTTCGACAGCAGTCAGATCAAAGAAGCAGGGATTATCTGTTTGTCGCGCGACTATTATGAGGGAGGTTTGGAAGCTGCGGAAGTCGCCGTGAAGATTCTTCACGGACAAAGTCCGGCACAAATACCGATCTGCAATACGCAGTCGGAAAAATTAATTTATAATAAGGAATTAGCTGAAAAGTTTAAGCTGAATCTTTCAGAGGCTTTCCTTAAAAAGGCAACTGTTTTGAAAAAATAAATAACCCGGTAATTTATGGAACTTAAGACGGAACGAATAGGAAAGTACATGCTTGTTTCAGCCTCCGGTCGCCTGGATGCTTCATGGGCTGAATATTTTGCCGATGTTTTCCTGAATTACATCCGGAACGGAGATCATCATCTGGTGATCGATGCGGCTGCAATGGAATTTCTGAGTTCAGCGGGTATCCGTTCGCTTTTACGCATTAACAAGGAACTGAACAGTGTGAAGGGCAGCTTTATGATCGTGAATGCCACTCAATTTGTTTCCAAAACACTTCAGTCGACAGGTTTTGGAATGTGGCTCTCCGGTTCATTGCCGGCCGATATGCAACCTGCATCTCAACCGCTCTCTGAAGGGAAAACATTTGCAACTGAATTGTATGAGCTGGCTCCGGCGGGTTCGCTTCATCTTTCAGTAATCGACGCCTGGCAACCCTGGAATGCGGTTGACCACACAAAAACGAAGACGATCGGATTTCCTTCTGATCTGTTTGCCCTGGGAGTTGGCAGTTCTTCCACCGGAAGAGAAGAAATAACCGGCCAATATGGGGAGTTCATGGCCGTTTGCGGGAATCTGGCCTATCAGGCGCCTGACGAAAAAGGCCGTCCCGATTACCTGTTGGGAGTAAAGGAATTCATCCCGGAGATGCTCGTCATTGAGGCATTGATGTGTAAGGGCGAAATGTCGCACCTGTTCCGGTTTGCTCCTGAAGATGAGAGACCTGAAACGCCGGTATCGAAGCTGGCCGCGCAGGCGCTGGCTGTAACGGGCTCGAATGCCGTTGCCTTTGTGATCATCGCTGAGGCAGGAGGTATCGTCGGAGCAAAACTGATCCAGTCTCCCGGAAAGATCGGGAATGAACCTATTCCGGATTCCATAGAAATGCGTAATTGGTTGTCGTTTTGCGGGGAGAGGGTTTTTTCAGGAGAACAGACGATCGTTTTTGGCATTGCGGCAAGAGGTTTGGGCTCAGATCACCGGTTACTGCTCCGGCAATTGCCGTCAAACAAGGAACTATATGCTCACGCGCATGCCATTGTCTTTCCTTATCAGCCTCTGCCAAACGGGAAGATCGATCTGAGGCAGCAGGTTGAAAAATTTTTCAGCGGTCCGCCGCCAATAGCCCTGATGCATTTGATCGACGATAACCGGCCGGTTCAGGGACTAGGTGAGAGTTCATTGATCAGGGGCGCATGTTGGTGCGCGCCACTTAAAAACCTGGAGGGTCAGCTATGAATTTAGTAATTGGTGCATTTACGATAGGACTGATATTGTCCTTGCTTTCATTAGGCATGCTCATCAGTTTTCGTATGATCAGATTCACAGATATCACGGTCGACGGGTCCATCACGCTGGGCGCTTCCTTGTCGGCGGTGTTGATCATGTCGGGATGGGATCCCTGGGTGGCGACAGCGTTGGCATTTTTATCCGGCGCCCTGGCCGGAGCAATAACAGGAATCCTCCATACAAAATTTAAAATACAGGAAATCCTGGCCGGCATCCTGATGATGACCGCCCTGTATTCGATCAATTTACGGATCATGGGTAAAAGCAATATTCCGCTCCTCGACACGAAGTCTGTCTCTGACGGTGCGAAAGATTTGCTGATCCAGACTACCGACGGCGGTACAAACCTGATTGTGTTCGGATGGTCGGTTCCTGTTGCCGATTTTGCATTCTTTATCAGCAGCCTTTTGTTTTGTATCCTGATTGCCATCGTGCTGTACCGCTTTTTACTGACTCATTTTGGAACGGCTCTTCGTGCTGCGGGAAATAACACGCAGATGGTGCGGGCGCAGGGGATCAATAACAATACCATGGTTATTTTTAGTCTGGCCTTGTCCAATGGTCTGGTGGCTTTGTCAGGGGCATTGCTGGCACAATACCAGGGATTTGCAGATGTCCAGATGGGAATTGGAATGATGGTCTGGGGGTTGGCCAGTATTATCATCGGCGAGGCACTCGTTGGGAGATCGGGTATCGGGGTCACGATTGCCGGAGCCATTCTGGGAACGATCCTGTTCAGGTTACTGATTGCCATCGCCCTGCGATGGGGGTTGAATCCGAACGATCTGAAGCTGGTCACAGCAGTCTTTGTTTTCGCCGCCCTTGTTGCACCCGGTTTATTCAAGTCGTTTAGTAAAAACATTTTCAGAAGATCGCGCCATGCTTGAAATAAAGGATCTTTCAAAAACATTCTTCCCTCATACGGTGAATGAGGTCAAAGCGCTCAGAGACGTCAGCCTGAAAATTGATGAAGGTAGCTTTACAGCGGTTATCGGAACAAACGGATCGGGTAAGAGCACATTACTGAATGCCATTGCGGGCACCTTCATCCCTGATACCGGATCGATCACCCTCGACGGAAATCAGATTGATCAGTGGCCTGAGTTTAAACGGGCCCGGCTGGTGGGCCGGGTATTCCAGAATCCTTTTGCAGGTACTGCTGCCGAAATGAGTATTGCTGAAAATATTGTCATGGCCATGAGACGCGGGCAGTCACATCCTTTGAGGATTGCCGTCACTGCCAAAGTGAAGGAGGAGATCGCCGGGCGTGTCCGCACGCTGAAAATGGGCCTGGAAGACAGGCTTGACAACCCGATTGGCACGCTGTCGGGAGGTCAAAGACAGGCGCTTACTTTACTGATGGCGACATGGCTGCGTCCAAAGTTGCTTCTCCTCGATGAACATACGGCGGCGCTTGATCCTAAAAGCGCTGCAAAGGTTGCCGAACTGACTAAACAGATCATTGATCAGGAAAAGCTGACCGCCCTGATGGTGACCCATTCCATGCAGCAGGCCGTCGATCTGCCCGACCGGATCGTCATGATGCACCGCGGACAAATTGTCGAAGATTTTCAGGCCGCGGCCAAAAAACGCGTCCGGGTTCACGACCTGTTGGATACGTTCGACCGGGTTCAGAAACGGGAACTCTTCGATGAATCCGTTGCCTCATTACTGTATGCGCAGTATTG
>CAZOYZ010000045.1:0-8395 GCA_964584045.1 uncultured Prolixibacteraceae bacterium
CCTCTGCGACCTATGATGAATTAAACAGTACTTTCTCTTTTTCTGATAAAAGGAGGGTGTCTCAAAAGTCTGAAACACCCTCTTTTTATTCGTATTCCCATATTAGACCGCTTTTGAATCTACAATTCTACAGCGGATAAATATACTTTTGGGATAGCCCCTTCAAGCGATCAAGTCCCGGCGGTTATGTGCCGGGCCAGGATATTCCTGGCTCCGGGCAATATCAATAGCCCGGATTTTGTTCCAGCTTTGGATTAAGGTCAATTTCACTTTGCGGAATTGGCCACAGATAAAATGCATCGACAAAAGCCCTGGTTTCGAGGAACTGACCTGAAATTTTCCGGATCACAAACCCACTGTTCAGGTCCTTGGCAATCTTCCATCTGCGGATATCGGAATAATAAATTCCTTCAAAGGCCAGTTCAATCCTACGTTCATGCCTGATGAGGTCCCGCATTTGATCTTTTGTCTTCCCGGCAGCAACAGGAGGCATATTTACCCCCGGCCTGGCTCTTACGAGGTTCACAGCAGCGTATACTTCGCTGACGGGTCCTTCAATCTCATTTTTTGCCTCCGCATACATGAGCAGGACATCGGCATACCTGAATAAGATATAATTAAGGGGGGAATCGCCATTTGAGAAACCATCAACTGTCAGCACATATTTTCGCGGAAGATATCCTAAATAATAGCTGGAGCCGTCCGTCTTGATGCTGCTGTAAGGCATTCCTTTCCAGGTTGATCCGGGTGTAATAATGGAAGCAGCCAGCCGTGGGTCCCTGTTCGCATAAGGATTAGCAGGATCATATCCTGAATCGGGATCGGTAATCGCTTTCCCGTTGGTCATTTCATAGCTGTTTACCATATCGATCGTAGGCTGTATATGATTCCACCCTTTGCCGTACGAATTATTCGGAGCCATGAATTTATCCATAATATTTCCCTCTGCCAGTCCCGGGCCGGCATACTGGACATCAAAAATCACTTCGGGATTATTCTCCGCCGCAATCAATGTAAACATATCCGCGTAATTATGATACAACTGATATTTACCCAGATCCATAACCTGCTTTGCAGCGTCTGCCGCTTCGGTAAACTGATCACCAAGCAGATACGTCTTTGCTTTTAAAGTGAGGACTGCTCCCAGGGTCGCTCGGCCCACATCCGATGAACCGTATGATTCGGGCAGGTACTTTGCGACTTCATCACACTCAGAAACGATGAATTCCAGGACTTCTTCGCGCGTATTTCTTCCCGGAAGCTCATCACCCAACTGTAATACTTCCTGAATAATCGGCACACCACCATAATAATCAGCAAGGTGATAGTAGAACAACGCCCTTAAAAATCGAGCCTCTGCAATCAGCCTGTTTTTTAATGCGTCATCGAATGTCATTTCTGTTATTTTGGAAATAGCCAGATTGGCCCTGTAAATACCGTTGTAAAGGCCATTCCATTTATCCCTAAAAGGAGTGCCGGTCGTGGGGAGGATACTGTTCCCTTTTGCTATTGCCTGATAACCATGTGTATAATTACTCCACAAATAGGCATTGGGAGTGATCCCGTCTGTTAATGCCTGAAACTGATAAATGTGGATGTTACTCTGCATCTGGTTATAAATGGCATGAACGCCTGATTTGGCATCTTCGGCTGTTTTCCAAAAATTGGAGGATGAAAGCTGGGCTGCGGGTTTTGTGTCAAAGAAATCGTCGCTGCAACTGGTGAATAACAGACAAACTATGATTACGATAGCTATTTTTTTCATATGTGTCGGGCATTTATGATTAGAATGAAGCATTTATACCGAATGAAATAATTCTGACATTCGGATGTTCCACATTATACTGCAGGTAATCAGCAGTCTCCGGATCCAATCCCCTGAACTTGGTCCAGGTGACAAGGTTCTGTCCGTTTGCATAGAGCTGTATCCTGGAAATGAATGTTTTTTTCAGCCAATTAGCCGGGAGAGTGTAAGATAGCTGAATATCTTTCAGCCTCAGATAAGAGACATCCTGAACCCAGAACGACGAAATCTGGGTATTATCTCCATTTGTATCCAGCGTGAGGCGGGGAATATCGCTGTCAGGATTTTGTTCCGACCATGAATCCAGGAAATAAGAATTAATTTGCCTTCCATACCTGATCGAAGTAGTATTCCATAAATTCTGATAATACCTGTCAGCACCTGCCATCCCCTGGAACATGACATACAATTCCAGATTTTTATATTCAAATTCGGCATTCAGACCAAAGTAATACTTTGGTGTCGTGTTGCCTATAATCGTTCTGTCATTGGCATTAATGACCTTATCATCGTTCGTGTCCAGATACTTCAAATCACCGGGCTTGTTTGTACCGCTGGTCTTTTGTTTTGCCCAGGCAGCAATCTCATCCGTATTTTTAAATGTTCCCATGGCCTTGTATCCATATATCGCACCATAAGGCTGTCCCTGCATAATGATTGTGTTATTGCCGAGCGATTGCGTTACTTTGGGATCGCCCTGAAAATAGACAACGTTATTGTTGACTGACGTAAAATTACCGCTTATACCATAGGAGAAATCGCTTATTTTATTGCGGTATGCCAGTTCAACTTCCCATCCTTTGTTTTCTACGATACCCACGTTCTGATAAGGAGCGGTCAATCCTCCGTAAAGGGAAGATAGCGGAATACGTACCAGAATATCTTCGGTCCTGCGTTTAAACCAATCGGCTGCAACGGTGATCTTGTCCCGGAAGAAAGAAAAATCCACCCCAATATCACCGGTTGTGGTTGTTTCCCAGGTAATATCCGGATTGGATAAAGTTGTCGGGGCCAGACCTGCAGCAAGATTGCCGCCTATAATGTAATCCTGTCCGGGTGAGTAAAGATCCATATACTGATACAGACTGATCTGCTGATTACCAAGCTGCCCCCACGACCCCCTGACCTTAACGTTACTAATAAACGATAGGTTTGATCTTTTAAAAAACTCTTCCTCACTTAGTCGCCATGCGCCTGAAAATGAAGGGAAAAGACCCCAGCGGTTCTCAGGAGCAAAGCGTGACGATCCGTCATAACGGAAATTGGCCTCAAAGAGGTACTTTTCCTTAAAATTATAGTTCAGACGTCCGAAATAAGACCCAAGCCTGTAGCCGGAAGAATTACCGCCGGCGCTGGGATTCAGTAAACCTGCATCCAGTTCCCAGGTATCGTTTGAAGGGAATTTTTGTTTACTTGCCGAGAAACCTGAATTGTCGAGGGACTCCCTGCTTACACCGAAAAGCAACCCGATCGCATGGTTGTCTAAAAACTTTCCGGAGTAATTAAGTGTGGAATATAATGATATCTGCAACTGTTCACTGGAAGACTGGGACAAAACAGAAGGCTGGTCATTATTGGTCGTCACAACGGTATTGGTATTAAAATTCCAGAGCCAGGTGACAGGCCCGCTTAGCTTATATTGTTTACTTTGCTTATTATAATATTCGGCGTTGGCGCTCAGGTGCAATTTTAAATTCTTCAGCAATTCAATTTCTGAATATACTTTTGAACGGGCATATTTGCCAACCTGAGGGTAAAACCATGTGTCCACCATCTGTGATGGATTTCCTACTGTCTGGGCTTCTTCATCCGTACTTCTTCCGCTATACCGGACTTCTCCGTCAACAACTTTCTTGGGGATCTGACCCGGAACTGAATTCGCTCCGTAGTAAATCAGTGTTACCACATCGATCGGCTCCTCAGTATCCCTCCAGTCAGAGGACAGACTGGCACCAATTTTAATCTTCTGACTCAGCTGATGATCCAGGTTAAGCCGAAAGCTGTAATATTTGTACGCTGTATGATCCATAATTCCTTTATTCTGCATATATTTCCCCGACAGGTAAAAAGTTGTTTTATCATTACCTCCGCTTACTGAAAGGTTATGCTTTGTCATCATACCTTTGCCAAACAGCACCTTCATCCAGTCGGTATTCGGGTATGCTTCCCTGTCTGTGGCATTTCTCCAGGTATCGATCGTGTTTTGCGAGAAGAAATCCGGGGCTGCCGGATTATCCGATTTATTGATCCTGTTCATGAATTCCATATAAGTGGCATAATCCGTAATCGGCTCAAACAGGTTGGTCGCTTCCTGAAACCCGTAACTGCCATTGTAATTGATTTTTGTCTTTCCGCTTTTCCCTTTCTTTGTAGTAACCACGATCACGCCGTTGGCCGCGCGCGATCCGTAAATAGCCGAGGAAGCCGCATCTTTCAGTACCGAAATGGCAGCCACATCCTCCGGATTCACATTGTTTAAACTGCTGATATCGCCGTCAACAATGACCAATGGATCTGAATTGTTTAACGTCCCAACACCCCGTATCCGGATCGTTGCCCCGTCACGTCCGGGCTGACCCGAACTTTGTGACACCAGGATCCCGGACGCATTTCCCGACAGCGCCTGCGACAGATGGGTAATCGGCCTTCTTTCCAACATTTCACTATTCACAATGGATGATACGGCCCCCGACAAATTTATCTTTTTCTGAACCCCGTAACCAACAGCCACTACCTCTTCGATACCAACAGTTTCTTCGCTCATTCTGACATTCAGAACCTGCTTACCCGCGACAGCGGATTCCGTTGTCTTCATTCCGATAAAAGAAAATACAAGAACAGCACCTGAAGGAATATTAGAAATGGAATAACTCCCGTTGGAATCGGTGACTGTTCCCTGGCTGGTACCCTTGATAACTACGGTAACGCCCGGAAGAGGTAAACCTGAAGGATCGGTGACCGTCCCTGTCACAGAAAGCTGTTGCTTTAAAAAACCGGGAACAGACTGGTTCTGCCCGTCTTTTTGGATCATGATAAAATGATCAATCACTTCATATTTCAATCCGTTACCTTTCAGAAGGTCTTCGAGCACCTCTGAAATCGTCGCCTGGCTAACGTCTAGCGAAAGGTTCTTCAGATTTTCGATGTCATTGTTCTTGTAAAAAAAATAATACTCCGTTCTCCCTTCGATCTCACTTAAAATAGCCTTAAGTGTTGCATTCTCCATCTTCAGATCAAACCGCACAACCTGCGAGTAACTTTCTGCAGCGGTAGCCACAAATCCTGTTAAAATAAAAATACAAATGAATTTCATCACCAATAAAAGTTTAAACCATTGCCTGTAAAAGCAACGTCCCTTGTTAATTTTTTTCATAAATTTGAAATGTTTTAATGAGTTTATCCTATTTATTAAAACGATGGACGGTGAGAGTGGAGGGCACTTTCACCGTTTTTTAATATGACTTGATTCTATATATCATAGGCAATCATTTTTTATAGATTATTACTTCATCTTTTTTATAGTTATTTGTAATGATCTCGTACCTTAATCCATACATCCGTTCCAGTATTTTCAGAAAAAGATCAAGGGGTTTTCCTTTTATGATTGTTCCTGAAATCCTGATATCACCTGCGTTGATCCCGACCAGTCTGATGTCCACATTGTACCACCTTTCAAGGATTGACGTCAACTCAGAAAGCTTTGTTTCATCCAGTAAGATCTTTCCTTCTATCCAACTGCTGTAAAATCCGGTATTTACTTTTTTAAGCATTGCTTTGCCGCTTGATTTGTCGATACTGATTTGCTCCGAAGGATTCAACGAGGCCAGGAAGCCGCCATGGTTGTCTTCAACGGTGACTTTACCTTCAACAAGGGTTACGGTCATTTCAGGATCCTGCTCGTATGAAGCCACATTGAACGTTGTCCCGTATACTTTTATGATCCCGGATTTTGTTTTCACTTCAAAAGGGATTTTCCTATTGGGAGTTACTTTGAATTGCGCTTCCCCGTCAAGTATCACCGATCTTGATTTCGTATCAAAAGTCGCAGGATATTCCAATGTCGTACCTGCGTTTAGCCAAACCCGGGTTCCATCCGATAAGGTCATCTGTCCCATCTGCCCCCAATCCAACTCGATCCGGTTGTATGTAATTTCCCGTGACGGATACCTGAACAATTTCGGGAGTATTATTCCCATGAAAAGCGCCACCAGGAATACCGCAGCATATTTTGAGAAATGAATGATAAAACGTCTTACCCGGGCATCAGCACTGATCCGGCTCTCAATATACCTCCAGTTCTTTCCCTTGTCTATTTTCTGAATAAGAAAGCTTTTTGAAGATCCGGAGTAAATTTGCCCAGCCTGCTGCAAGGCTTTTTTTGCGTCGTCTGAATCTTTTACTTTCTCAAATTCCTTTTTACCTTCTGTATTAAGGCTATTATTGACTTTCGCGACACATAATTTCCAGATTTCATCATTGCCCGTCATATTGATATGCATTTTCTGCTGCATATAAAGGACGCGAAGAGCTATTATTTCAGTGACACTAAAATCGGATTATTTTAGTCTTTTTAAAAAAAACAGCAGCATGAGGTTTTCTGCAGTCAACCTGTCGCGCAGGAAACGATAAGCACGCGACATCTGGGTATTGACCGTATTCACGGAAATATCCAATATTTCGGCGATTTCGCGGTATGATTTTCCCTGAAATGCAGCCATCTCCAGGATTTTCTTACGCTGTTCGGGGAGTTCATCGATCAGCTTGCCGATGCGAAGGATCGTTTCTTCCTTTTCCAGGTTATATTCTTCAACCGGGGTATTTTCAAGCCGCGCAATCATGGAATTCAGATCTGCCTTTCTGTTTTCAGGAGAGCGTAAATAGCTGTAGACAGAATTCCGGACAGAAAGCTGCAGATAATTTTTCAGGGACGATTCGACATGAATGGTTTCCTTACGTTCCCAGAGCCTGACAAAACAATCGCTCACCAGATCCTGGGAAAGATCCAGGTTATTAACGAAAGAATTAGCATACAGGCAAAGTGATGAATAATATTCGTCAAAAAAAAGTCGGAATGCCTGTTTATCACCTGCTTTTATTTTATGCCAGCTTTCCTTATCCATTCCATCATCTTGATATACCTGTTCAAACTTACATAAAAAATAATGATAAATTCATCGTGTCCATCAATTTGGTCTCCTCATTCCTGGTGATCGCCCGGGTAAAATAACAGGGCGAAAGAAAATCTCACTGTGGGATGCCTTCATGGGAAATCTAATAATCTGTTAACACAAAATCCATTTTCGGAAACCGGAGAATAGCGACCTTTGCCCGCTGAATAAAAACGGATCATGGAAATCACGACAAATATCAGTTGGCTTCTTCTGAAACGGGTACGGTGGGCTGTGTTTTCCTTCTACTTCATGCAGGGACTATGTTTCTCAAGCTGGGCAAGCCGTATTCCCGATATTAAAATGACTCTGGGGTTGAATGATGCGGCCTGGGGAACCATCCTGCTGATGATCCCCCTTGGGCAAATCACGGGCATGATGTTTTCCGGGTTTGTCGTGTCGAAAGTGGGAAGCAGGAAGATCCTCCGTTTTACCGTTGCAGGCTATTGCCTCACCCTGGTGGCAATCGGGTGGGCAGAAAGCGAGTTGGTGTTACTGACCAGCCTGATCATCTTTGGTATTTTTGGCAACTTTTGCAACATAGCGATCAACACGCAGGGTGTGACCATCGAATCGATGTACAGCAAACCGATCATGGCCTCCTTTCATGGGGGCTGGAGCCTTGCCGGTCTGGTGGGCGGCGCTGTCGGGTTGATCATGACGTCGTCCGGGATCCTTCCTGTATTTCATTTTAGCGTCATTGCTCTGGTAGTAATCGTGAATACGGCTGTCAACATCCGGTATCTTCAGCCCGACATCCGGCCGATCAAAGCAAACGGTGAAGATGCAAAAGCAAGAAAAAGACCTGAATCATTTTTATTCTGGCTCGGAACATTGGCATTTTGCGGGATGGCCGCCGAAGGCGCCATGGCCGACTGGAGCGGACTATATCTGAAAGACATTGTCAAAATGCCTCATCACCTGGCGCCGCTCGGACTAACGGTATATATGGTCACCATGGCCACCGGACGTTTTTTCGTGGACCGCTTCACCCAGCAATGGGGACGTAAACGCGTGCTGCAGGGAGGAGGAACGCTAATCTTCCTGGGCCTTTCCCTTGCTGTGATCTTTCCCCGTCCGGTCCCCACATTAATTGCCTTTATGATCACCGGCATGGGTACGGCAGGTATTGTGCCGACAGTTTACAGTGTGGCTGGACAAAAAACAAAAATACCGGCCAGCATTGCCCTGACTTTCGTATCGAGCGTCAGTTTTCTTGGATTCCTTTTGGGTCCTCCTCTGATCGGATATATTTCAGAGGCCACGAGTCTCCGTTATTCCTATGGCCTGATCGGACTTGCAGGCATCTGTATTGCTGTTCTGGCGTCCCGAATGAAAATACTGAAACCGGTCAGATAACAGATCTGTTTTTTACAGTTTATCTATGATTTATGGGGATAATTTTTAACCTTTGTTTCAAAAG
>CAZOYZ010000045.1:8495-18644 GCA_964584045.1 uncultured Prolixibacteraceae bacterium
GGTGCCGGCAACAGCTTTGAAGAACACCTTCCCCATGTGACAGGCATTTCCACGATGGGCGATTATGCGGGAATGGCAGCCACGATCCATGAAATCCTCCCGCAGGTAAAAAGAATAGGTACCTTGTATTCTCCCGGCGAATCCAATTCGGTCAGGAATATGGAAGAAATGAAAAAGTATGCAGCACAGGAAGGCATCGAACTGCTGACGGTACCTGTAAATTCCAGCAGCGAGACCGCCGATGCAGCCTTATCGCTGATCGCCAGACAACCGGAAATAATCTGTCAGGTGGTCGACAACCTGACTTCCGTTTCCATCGCGAGCATGATAAAGGCTGCCCAAAGCAGGAACATACCGGTGTTCGGATTTGTCAGCGACCAGGCCGAAAAGGGAGCAGTGCTCGTTATATCCCGCGATTATACCCAGGCAGGCAAGGATGCCGCTCGCCTGGCCAAACAGATCCTGGACGGCGCGGACCCGGCAAATCTTCCTTTCGAATTCGTATCCAAAACCGATGTGCTGATCAACAGGAAAGCCGCAGCGCAGTATGGTATTCAGATCCCGGAGGCCTTTTCCAACAGGGATCAGGTCATCGTTGTCGATTAAATGACGGTCTCTCATTGATTCCCGGTTTAAAAAAACGGACACGACCTGCTTCTTCAAATTTATCCGTGTAATTATAAACGGTATTGGGAAACACTGGCAGAAATAAGGCTTTTCCATTGTAATGGACGGAAGCCTTCTTTTTACTTGTATCAACTCCAACTACTCCGCACAATTTCCCATCTAAATCTGTGATAACCCGAATCCCCTTGGTAAACGAAAGTACCTCCCTGCCGTTAATAAAACAGAACACCCGGTTACCTCTTGTAGTCATCTGATAGCTCCGGTTACACCAATTCTGCGAATACTCATACTGGTTGTTTTCATCCAGACATGACCAGTAGATCCTATTCTTTGTGATATGAATCCCGTACAACCTTGAAATGAATTCCAGGGTGGCTAAGATACATGGACCATAACCATCTTTTTGAGAACTGCTTATCCTGCGCTCAAACGGATCGAATTGCTGAACAAATTTCAGGCTATCTTCCATTACCTCTAGGAATTTCGATCCGATCATCGTCAGCTCTGCATAATGTCCATAGTTTTCCAACGCGCTGATTGAACGTTGATAAGTCAGGGATTCCGGTTGCCCACTCCAATCGTTCTTTGAGTTATTCCTGAAATAAGGGTCATTGACGGCAACAGATGGCAAAGGCATCGGCGTCCAGAACTCCTCAGAATTCATAAGATGGTACCTGATAAACCTGTCGGCCATTTCCTGATCGAAGCTGCCGAAGTACATGCACCGGATATTATTGTGGAGAAGGATGGGCATGGTCATGTTGTTCCGGTCCCTGTCATAACAGGCCGACTTCCTTTCATCCCACAGGTATTCCCTTAGTTTACTTTTAATCTCAGCAGCCTTTCCCCGCCAGTATTTCTCCATTCCGTTGTCAATTTCTTCTGAAATTTTGCCAAGAACATCCCTGCATGAGTACGAATAAGACATGATATCCATCGATTCAATAGGGACAGTCATCGCCAGCGCGCTGTCATATCCTTTCTGTTTGCAATGGACTACGATCTCCTCCGCCGTCAGTTTTGCCACCCTCTCCGGAGAAGGCGGCAAATCAAATGGCCAGGCATTGGGGAAACCATGGAACCTGGTGCCATGATCCTCTCCGGTATCATAAATGCACCATGTCTCAAGACACCCATCTCCATCAGAATCGCGTGTCCGCCAAAGATATGCATCAAATTTTTCAAGGGAACGATACACTCTTCCCAGGTAAGCGGCATCAAGGTCTGTCAGAAAATATAATTCCCATGCAGGTCCGGGAAAACAAAGTCCCTGAAACTGGGCATAGTCTGGCTCAAGCTTTCCGTTCCTGTTGTAAATGACACCGGGGAAACGTCCGTCTTCCCGTTGATAGTCCATGAAGATCCCGATGTTGTTCCGCGCGATAACCGGGTTGCGTTTGGCGTACATATATCCCCCCATTGGTTGGGTTTCCAGCCAGACATTCTTATACTGCGCACCCTCGACCAACACCTGATATTTCCCGAAACTGGCGATATTCCATTTGGCTTTTGTCTCTGCCGCGTCGAACAGTTTTTGTAAGGCAACATCAGAAGTATAAAACGATACCCGATTTGAAGAGTCGGGTAGAAGTTGCGAATAAGCTGGCATTCCGCTGTTGAAATACACGAACATCGAAATTGTGATCAGCCGGCAAAAACTCGCTGTTTTCCGGCTGATCGTATTAGACTTGTTCAAACAGAACATCATTTTTTAATTGTATCCGGGGTTTTGAACTAATGAACCGCCACTTTTATCGATTTCAGTGCGCGGAATAGGTAAAAGATAATTCTTCTCCGCAAAATTCCTTTCCAACAGGGTACCAATTACGTATGATTTAGTTCCATCTCCATGTTTGGTAATATCGACTTTTTTAATATCAATATTTTCGGCCTCGATGGCAATTTTCCATCTCCTGACGTCAAAAAAGCGATGGTTTTCAAGAGCTAACTCAATTCTGCGTTCATGCCTGATCCTGTTTCTTAGCGCTTCTCCTGTTGCTGTGACTTCAGGCATATTAACACTGGTTCTGTTACGCACCATATTGAGGTAATTCCTTGCTGAGACTTCATCTCCAATTTCAAATTTTGCTTCTGCCAAATTCAGAAGGATTTCGGCGTAGCGAAAAAATATCCATGGAGAAGTTGATTGGGTTGAGCTACCTACCGGAGGAATACTTTCATCCAGGAACTTCTTAAAATAGTATCCTGTCAAAGTGGCGTTCCAGGATGCGATGCTGCTGCCACGTGAATCCAATCCACCTGCGAAAGTTTCCGTCTCACGATTCATCCATATGGCCCCATCATAAAGGATTGAAGCATAAAACCGTGGGTCTCGATTGACGTAAGGGTTGGCCGGGTCGTAACCTGATTCCGGATTAACAGTCGTTTGCGAAGCATCAGTATACGGAAGTTCTCCGTTAATCATTTCGTAATCATCGACTAAATTTTGTGACGGACAACTTCCTCCCCACCCGGAGTCTCCATTCCTCCCGTTAAATTTATGTGTTTCATGATAATTGGCCTGAGTAAAATATCTGGCAAAAATGATTTCATTGTTATCTGTTACAAAAGTACTCTGATAATCATTATTCAGAGTATACCCGCTATTTAAAAGAGTTTCCGCCGCAGCAGCCGCCTTCTCCCATTTAGCTATGTCGTTGCCCGGATTATTCAAAGGACTTGCAGAATACAGCAAAACTCTTGACTTAAGGGCCTTTGCAGCATCGGCAGATGCCCTTCCGAGATTGCTGCCTGTTTGTTTATCAGGCAATAAACTAATTGCTTCATCCAGATCATCACAAATGAAATCCACGCAATCATCGTATGAACTTCTGGTCGCTGCATAATCATCATTTAACTCAAAAACATCGTCAAATAGCGGAACTCCGCCGTATCTCCAAATCAGGTTCGCATAAACAAACGCCCGGATAAACTTCATTTCACCTTTCATTTTCTGTTTTGAGCCGTCGCTAACAGGAGACGCTTCAATATTTTTCAGGAAAATATTCATACTCCTGATATTGGAATATGCGGCTTTCCAAATATTCATATGCGAAGAAATACTACTGATATTATCAGCCGTTAATTCACCCCGCTGAATATAAAAATAGCTGCCTGTATTATTAATATCATAGCATTCATCACACGCGGAGCTTAGCATTCCCTGATAAAACCCGTGCTCTATTGAAAGATAAGAGGCATTGACATAGGCCTGAATAAGCAGCTCATCATTCCAAACGTTATTTTCAGATATTCTGTCAAGAGGTGATTTGTCAAGGATATCTTCACATGAAACCATGCTAAGAAGGATCAATATATTTCTAATTATTTTTTTCATGTGTATGCGTATTAAAAGGTTAAGTTTACTCCAATATTAAATACACGTTGTTGCGGATACCACCAGTATGCAGATGTTTCCGGATCAAAACCGCCTTCCTTCATACGATCGAAAAGGATCAGCAAGTTGTTTCCACTTGCGTATACTCGTAAGTTTTGTGTCCCTATTTTTTTGGAAACAGAAGAAGGAAGAGTATAACCCAATTCCAGATTCTTTAAACGCAGGAAATCAGAATTCATAAGCCAGTGAGTAGAAGCCACATTTTTCGCGTTATTATTCCAAAGCTCCAACGATGCTCTTGGCATTGTGGCATTGATATTGTCAGGACTCCAATGATCATTTGCACGCCATTGAGAAAAATTCCCCAGACTATAACTCATTGCCTGAAAATAAGTTTCAAAATATACTTTTGCATTTGCCTGTCCCTGGAATAATACAGACAAGTCAAAATTCTTAAACTGAAATGACGCATTTAATCCGTAAACGATTTCGGGGATAGCTGTTTCATTTTCCCGGATCATGTCTCTTGAATTGATGCTCCCGTCTTTATTGACATCCTCATAGATAATATCTCCGGGCACGGCTCCTGACATATGCGGGTACGCATCCACATCTTCCTGGGTGCTGAATATACCAATTGCATGATAGTAAAGTGATGATCCTATTGGCCGGCCGGTAGCGAACTGATATTTTTCAGCTGCAGGTGCTTCATCTGCATAGACTACTTTATTCCTTGCAAAAGAAAAACTTCCGTTGAGAGAATACTGAAGTTTATTCCAATTGTTCCTATGAGATAATTGTAATTCAAATCCTTTATTTTCAACAATCCCGATGTTTTCGTCGGGCAAGGTTAGTCCGGTGTAATCAGGTACGATCGCGTTTCGTTTAGTAAGAATATTTGATCGTTCGGTTTTAAAAAGATCAAATTCGATTCCCAGTAATCCACCCCACAGGGTCGATTCAAATCCAAGATTGGTTGTTTTTGCCACCTCCCAGGTAATATCCGGATTAGGTATGCCACTCTGAACAAGACCTAATACATCACTGTTCCCAATGACGTAGTTATTGCCATATGCATAGGTTGTTAAATACTGAAAAGCTGTCACTGCATCATTTCCCATTTCTCCGTAAGATGCCCTGATTTTCAAATTATCGATTACAGACTTGGCATGAGCCATAAATGGTTCTTCTGATATTCTCCACCCTAAAGAAACCCCGGGGAAAAATCCCCATCTCTTTGTCTCGGCAAAATTTGGAGATCCATCATATCTGAAGATAAACTGGGCCAGGTATTTATTCTCATAATCATAAGTCGCTCTTCCAAAATAATTTTGTCTTGAGGTTTCAGACGAGGTACCATTATTCGCCTGTTTGGTTTTGTCGCTGCTTCCTGCATCCAGTATTTCAAGTGCTGTAGCAGAAAAATCACTTCTGAATGCATACAGGTAATCATAACGATATTGCATCTCTTCATAGCCAAGGATAACTCCCAGGTTATGGTTTCCAAATCGCCGGTTATAATTTATTTTCGCATTGACTGTTAACGTTGAATTCTGATCAAACGTATCTGCTAAAGTTGCCTTATTAACTCCACTTCCCGATCTTGCTTCATACAATTCGCCTGTACTGCCGTTTTTATAATACACATAAGTCGGCAGGCGAAAAACTTTGTTGTAATTATATCCCCCGTCCCAGTTCGCGCTTCCTGCAACAGACAATCCATCTACCCAGGGTATCTTCAGATCAAAATTCAGGGTTGTCTCAAAGCCTTTGTATCTTGCATCGTTGGTTCCGGCTTTATCACTCACCCAGTTGAGGATATTTTCACTGTCCCTGTTTGGCGTGAGATAATTTGTGCCGGGCCAATAAGGAGTCCAGTTGGGCTGATATAAGAATATATGACTGTAAAGACTTCTGGCGTTCTGATAGGGATAGTGATTCTTATCGTATCTTCCGGCTACACTCAAACCCACCTTTAGAATATCCGCGATTTTAACTTCAAGATTCGAACGAAGGTTGTATTGTTTTGTTTTTAATGACCCATAATTAAATTGTCCATCCTGAGCTTGTTCCCCAACTGAGATATAATAATTCAGAGATTGATTACCCCCGCTGACGGATAGATTTGTCCGATGCTGAGGGGTGAATTCTTTTGTAATGAAATCATACCAATCTGTATTTGCATAATTTGGGTCGGTCCCGTCCTTGTATTTTTGTAATTCTTCATCATTATATTTTGCCGGGCGTCCTGATCGAACTTCGATTTCATTATACACTTTTGCAAATGTGTATGAATCAGCCATTTTAACATTTCGGGTTGGCTGTGAAAACCCTTGATTATAGGAAAAATTGAAAACCGGCGTCCCTTCCTTTCCCTTTTTAGTGGTCACCAAAATAACACCATTTGCGGCACGTGCTCCGTAGATCGCAGCAGAAGCGTCTTTAAGAACAGTGATACTTTCGATGTCATTCGGATTTAATCTTCCCAGGTAATCTCTTGGAACCCCGTCAATTACTATTAACGGAGTCGAAGTGCCTGTCGTGCTTCTGCCGCGTATGTAAACCGTTGGGTCATCTCTTCCCGGTTCTCCCGATCTTGTATTAATAATAACTCCGGGGAGTTGTCCGATGACAGAATTGATCACATTCGCAGTATGACTCTTAATAATATCTTCCCCTTTTGTTGAAACGACTGAGCCGGTAACAGTTAGTTTTTTCTGAGTTCCATATCCAACGGCAACAACCTCTTCAATTCCAATAGCTTCTTCTTCCATCACTACGCTCACGGTAGTTTTCCCGGCGATGCTGATCTCCTGGGTTGTCATCCCTACAAAAGAGAAAACCAAAACGGCATCCGGAGGAAGATTGGACAAGCTGAAACTTCCGTCGCTTCCGGTGATCGTTCCGGAAGATGAACCTTTCAGAACTACCGTTACTCCAGGCAAACCGGTTCCCAAAAAATCCGTAACTTTACCTGTGACAGCCCGGGGTTGCTGAACAGCTACTTCCTGTTCGGCCGATACCTCTTTTTTTACGATGATCTCATCCTTTACAATCTCAAGAGACAGCCCCGTCTGTCGGGCCACGAGCATGAGGATGTCTTCCAGTAACATGCTCCTGGTGTTTAATGTAACCGTCTGGTTTGTATCCAGGACATCGGGACTGTAAAAGAAAGTCAATCCCGTTTGTCTTTCTATTTCAGCCATGACTTCCTTCATGGTTGCCTGGTTAAAATCTACTTTCAACCGCGTTTGCTGCGAATATACGCTGGCCGAAAGTTGTACCGTAAAAACCAACAGAAAAACGACTGTAAATTTCATCATTAATAAAAATTTTTTAAGATCATTCCGCCACAGGAACTCTCTCATTTCACATTTTTTTTTCATAAATTTGAAATGTTTAATTTGTTACTTAATAAGTAATTAATTTGCCAGGGCGGATAATGGGACCAACATTATCCGCCTTTTTATTTTCTTATGATGATCTCATTCCGTGTTTCATTGATGTCATATTTAAATTTAACCGGAGAGGTTTCCCTGATCTTAGCCAAGATCTCCGTAAGGCCTTCATAGGGTTTAAACTGGCCGGTATACCTGATGAGTTTCAGTTTTTCATCCGTGATTTCAATGTGTACATTGAATTTCCGTTCCAGCACTTTACGGATCTCCTCCAGATTCAGAGAATCAATTTCGATGATATCTTTCTGCCAAAGCAGCGATTTCTCCAAATCGGCGGTCACCATATCCGAGTGTTGCGTTTCCCTGTCAAAAACGTATTTTTGGCCCGGTTTGATCTGAAAGTCTTGCCCGTCTTTTGTAATGGTTACTGTTCCTGAATGTAATGTCAGCTCATTTACCTGGTCTTCCTGATAGGCCTGCAGGTTAAATGATGTTCCGGTCACTTTTACCTCAAACGCGGGAGTTCCAATGACAAACGGGCTTAACCCGTCTTTTTTTACCTCGAAAAATGCCTCTCCGGACAGATTTACCCTGCGACTTTCTTTTGAAAAAATAGCGGGATAGGTTAAATGAGAACCGGCATTTAAATAAACCTGACTCCCGTCCGATAGGATCACCCGGGCCTTTTCGCCCTTTGGTACAATAATCTCATTCTGCCGAACCTGTGTATGATGCCCGGGCTGAATGATCCTGTCCGCAAAAAAGCCAGCTGTCAGAGCGACCACAACGATCGCTGCAACTTTTAGCCAGCCGGGCAATCCGGTTTTTATGACCGGTCTTTGTTTCGGGTGGAAAGCAATCTTTTCCCGGATCCTCTGCCATGCCCGGACCGTTTCCCGGGAAGGGTTCCGGAAGAACTGTTCCCCTGAAATGTATTCTTTAAATTCAATGTAATTCTGATCTGACGATCCGATCCATTCACCCAACGCCGATTCTTCCTGCGCTGAAAGACTACCATTCAGGTATCCTTCGAATAATGCTCTTTTATATGGAGGCCCGATATCCATAACTGATGTCTTTGCATAGTGATACGATCGGGTTCTTAAAAAGCGAACGTCTTTTTGAAAAAATTTAATTTTTTAAGTCCCTGATCAGATCCAACACGGTAATTACAAGGAGATAACGCGCCGATAAGTGAACCTTCAGTTTTTCCAGGGCTTGTTTGTTATGCTTTTCGATGGTACGGATCGACACATTCAGCATTTTTGCAATTTCTGAGTTCTTCACACCCTCGAACCGTGAAAGACAAAAGATTTTCCGGGTCTGCTCAGGAAGACTCTGAAGGACGGTATCAATCTCTTTCTGTATTTCGTTAAAAACAGTCTGATGAAAAGGATCGCTGAAGAAATCTGCATAATAAGGTACTTCGTCCTTTGCCGCATCTTTTGATCCGGAGTAATGGCTATTTACAATTTTCTGATGTTTCAGATGATCCAGGCAGGCATTTCTTACCAGTGTGAACAGGTAAGACTGAAAAGTGCCTGCCAGGATTTCATTTCTTTTTAACCAGACTTTCAAAAAAACTTCCTGTACAATGTCTTCGGCCTCAGTCCTGTCGGGAATGAATTTTAAGGAAAAAGCCATCAGACGTGGAAAATATGCTTTAAAAATGAACTCAAACATTCTTTCATCGTCAAATAAAAGTTTGTTATGAGCGTGGTTACTGTTTTTAAGCATATCACCCATACTCTTAATATCTGGCTGCAAATTCGCCGGCAAGAGCATTTATTTCATCGTCATTCAAATGTTTGCCGGAACTGATCATTACCCGATATCTGAAGGTCACTGAGCCGCCTGCCGGAATGGAGAAGTTTAGTTCTTCCTTTTCCTGCGTAAAATCTTTCACACCTAAAGGATTGGCTGAAAACAGCCCGTATCCCCTTGCATGCCAGTAAGTCGGATAATTTGGATTTTTAGGATGATCACAGATGACCAGCGAGATTTTTTCATTTCCAATATTCCCATATAAATCCATCCATCGGGCCCGAGTGCTCCAGACGGCTTCTCCCGTGATGCCCTCACTGCTCCTGTAATTCCCCGATATCCCTTCATTGGTCATCCCTTTCACCGTCTCAGGTTCCCCTTCAGCGTTATAAAGGGTAACGTCTTCTTCCGACGGCAGTTCAAGCTGGCGGGCCACGCGGATCGCGAACATCCCTTCTTTGGTGTCAGACATGTGCACTTCGGCTTCGCCGGCTGTCAGGGTGGTAACTCTGTCGATCAGACAGATCGCCCCTTTAGCAATAAAATGATATTCCGTGCGTTCTTTCAGAAGTTCCTGGCCTGAAGGATCAGTCCAGCTTTCTTCGGTAGCCATCGATCCTTCACCTGCACCCTCTGTCATCTTTACTGTTTTAATATGCTTGATGACACCTCCGTTCTCATTTTTTGTCCCCAATCCTTTGGAACCGTTTCCCCAGAAATCATACCCATTCACATTCCCGTAGGTCAGCCACATCCCTATCTGATGAGGATGATCGACCCGTTCGCCGGATTTGGGATTGATGGGAAATCCTCTTGTAATTTCCGTGCCGGAGGGGGCACAAATCGGGTATAATACCGGTTTACACACATTGTCGGGCCAACGGTAAGTGGTAAAAAGGTTCCCGTCGATCATGACATCAATGGCCTGATCAGCGGTGCGTTCTTTAAACGTGACTTTAGCGCCCTCATTTTTCTTTTCCTGATCCCGGGGTCCGGAACCGCAGGAAACTGCAAAAACAGCAA
>CAZOYZ010000046.1:0-4547 GCA_964584045.1 uncultured Prolixibacteraceae bacterium
ATTTTGACCGTGATCTGGCAGCCCGTAAGACCCACATTGAGATTGACGGTGACAAGGCCATTTGGCACAATTCCTGGATCGCAGGAGGAAATGAGATCATTTGGGATATGGTCCATTATGACGTCCAGCTGATTGGCGGCATTGTTCTTCATTCAGGGAAGATTGCGGAAATGGCAACAGGTGAAGGAAAAACCCTGGTCGCCACGTTGCCGGTGTTTCTGAACGCATTGACCGGCAGGGGAGTCCATGTTGTTACAGTGAATGACTACCTGGCCAAACGTGACTCCGAATGGATGGGACCCATCTTTGAATTTCACGGACTAAGTGTCGATTGTATCGACAAGCATCAACCGAATTCGGAAGGCCGCCGCAAAGCATATAATTCGGACATCACTTATGGTACCAATAATGAGTTTGGATTTGATTACCTGCGCGATAACATGGCGATTAACCCCCAGGACCTTGTTCAGCGGAAACATAATTACGCAATCGTGGATGAGGTCGATTCGGTGTTGATCGACGATGCGCGTACTCCGTTGATCATATCCGGTCCTACGCCACGGGGTGAAAATCAGAAGTTTGATGAGCTTATGCCCAAGGTGGAGCGCCTGGTTGCCGCCCAGCGGAATTTTGTCAATCAATGCCTGACTGATGCCAAGCGGCTTTTAGCGAAGGAAAATGCGACCAAGGAAGAAAAAGAGGAAGGAGCACTACAATTGTTGCGGGCCCACAAAGGTCTTCCCAAGACAAAGGCAGTGATCAAGTTTTTAAGCGAAGAAGGGGTTAAGGCTGCCATGCAGAAAACAGAGAATTTCTACATGCAGGACAACAGCAAAAACATGCATATCGTGACAGATCCCTTGTATTTTATTATCGAAGAAAAGCTGAACTCGGTGGAATTGACCGACAAGGGGATTGATCTGATTTCCTCGGACGTGGAAGATCCTGAGTTCTTCATTCTTCCCGATGTAGGATCTTCAATTGCTGAAATCGAGCACAACTCTTCATTAAGCTCTCGTGAGAAAATAGAAAAAAAAGACGTTTTACTTCAGAATTATGCGGTAAAATCAGAACGTGTTCATACCATCAATCAGTTGTTAAAAGCCTACGCCATGTTTGAAAAGGATGTGGAATATGTGGTGATTGAAAACAAGGTTAAAATTGTGGATGAACAGACGGGCCGTATCATGGAAGGACGGCGCTATTCGGACGGACTGCATCAGGCCATTGAGGCCAAAGAGCGGGTTAAAGTGGAGGCTGCCACGCAGACTTTTGCTACCATCACCCTTCAGAATTATTTCAGGATGTATCATAAGCTTGCCGGTATGACCGGAACCGCGGAAACCGAAGCCGGTGAATTCTGGAATATCTATAAGCTCGATGTGGTGGTTATTCCGACGAACAGGGCGGTGATCAGAAAAGACTGGAACGATAAGGTATACAAAACAAAACGTGAAAAATACAATGCCGTCATTCAGGAGATCGTGGAACTTCACGAACAGGGACGCCCGGCACTGGTAGGTACCACGTCGGTAGAGATCTCTGAATTACTGAGCCGGATGTTGAAGATAAGAGGTATTAAGCATAACGTCCTTAACGCCAAGCTGCACGCGCGGGAGGCTGAAATCGTGGCCGATGCGGGTAAACCGGGAACGGTGACGATCGCCACCAACATGGCAGGGCGTGGTACCGACATCAAATTGACCGAAGAGGTAAGAAAAGCGGGCGGGCTGGCCATTCTTGGCACGGAGAGGCACGATTCCAGGCGTGTGGACCGCCAGTTGCGCGGCCGTGCCGGCCGTCAGGGAGACCCGGGCAGTTCACAGTTTTTCGTGTCACTCGAAGATGATCTGATGCGACTTTTTAATTCCGAACGCATTACCGGGATCATGGACCGGCTTGGTCTGGAAGAAGGGGAGGTGATCCAGCACTCCATGATCACCAAGTCGATTGAGCGTGCTCAGAAGAAAGTCGAGGAAAACAACTTCGGGATCCGTAAACGTCTGCTTGAATATGATGACGTGATGAATTCGCAGCGCGAGGTGATCTATAAAAGAAGACGTCACGCCTTGTTCGGGGAACGCCTGGAAGTAGATGTCCTTAACATGATGTATGATTCCATCGAAAACCTGGTCAGTGAATATTACGGGGGCGACTTTGAGGAGTTTAACCTGGAACTGATGCGTCTGATGTCGGTAGAATCAGCTGTCAATCAGGAGGATTTTATGAAACTTAAGCCTGAAGAGATCGTAGATCGTCTGTATCAGGCTATGATCGGTACCTATACCAGGAAGGTAGAAACCATTTCGAAACAGGCTTACCCGGTCATCAAAGAGGTTTACGAAACTAAATCGCACCTGTACCAGAATATCGTTGTGCCCATTTCGGATGGCAAACGGGTTTTCCAGATTGTGACCAACCTGGAAAAGGCATACCTGAACAAGGGGAAGGAACTGGTTAAATCGTACCAAAAGCAAATTGTACTGGGGACCATCGACGAAGCATGGAAAGAGCAGTTGCGCGAAATGGATGATCTGAAACAATCCGTTCAGAATGCAGCCTATGAGCAAAAAGATCCTCTGCTGATTTATAAATTTGAATCGTTCAACTTGTTTAAGATGATGATCCAAAAGGTGAATAAGGATCTGGTATCCACTTTGATGAAAGGGCACATTCCGATCTCAGACCCGAATCAGGTACGGGAAGCCGAAGCTGCCCGGCGTACGGACATGAGTAAATATTCTGCCCGGAAATCGGATACCCAGGAAATTTCAAGAGGAAGAAGGCCTGAAGCGCCGCAGCCGCCTCAAAAGGTTCAACCCGTCAGGGTCGAAAAGAAAGTTGGACGGAATGATCCCTGTCCCTGCGGGAGCGGGAAGAAATACAAGAATTGTCACGGTATGGGAATGGAATAATCAATCATCATGATGCAAGTGCTAACCTTTATTCATTGGAACGCCGGTCCTGAAATTTTTCAGCTGGGACCATTGTCAGTCCGTTGGTACGGATTGTTTTTTGCCGTAGGCTTTCTCATAGGCTACTACCTGGTTGAACGGATGTTTAAATTTGAAAAACTTGAGCTGAAATGGCTCGAGAGTTTGTTCATTTACATGATCGTAGCAACAATTGTCGGCGCCAGGCTGGGACATGTCATTTTTTACGGCTGGGACTATTACTCCCAGCATCCCGCAGAGATCATCAAAGTATGGCACGGAGGGTTGGCAAGTCACGGAGGAGCGATTGGCATCTTCCTCGCCCTGGTGATCTGGAGCAGGAAGGTATCTAAACGTTCCGTACTTTGGGTGCTCGACCGGGTTGTTGTGCCAACGGCCTTGGTTGCTGCGATGATCCGTACCGGCAACCTGATGAATTCTGAAATTTACGGAATACAAACCGATTTGCCGTGGGGGTTTATCTTCGAGAGGAATGACGAAACGGTTCCAAAGCATCCGACGCAGATCTATGAGGCACTGGCTTACCTGCTTACATTTGCGGTCTCACTTTATCTGTACTGGAAGACCAATGCCCGCAAACGTGACGGACTGATCACGGGCGTTTTTTTTGTAATGGTCTTTCTTTCACGGTTTCTGATCGAATTCATTAAAGAAGACCAGGAGGCCTTTGAAGCCGGCATGGCGCTGAACATGGGCCAATGGTTAAGCATTCCCTTTGTTCTCGGAGGGATATTTCTCATCGTTCGCGCACTGAAAAGGGATGAGCAGTGCTGGAAATAGATCGTTTTTAATCCTAAAAGGGCTTTAATTTGTGTTGAAAAACAGTTAACTTGTACGTGGATATGTGGAAAAATATTCCGATTCGCCACTCAAAAGTACAGGTTAATGGTTCATTCCGATGAAGATCAGATTAATGAGTTATGTAAGCTGCTGCTGGATGCCGGTTCACTGCTCATGAGTTCGGGCGCCAACACGGCCCGGATCCGTACTAACGTTATGCGGATAGCAGGCGCTTACGGATATCAGGCGGAATTGCTGGTCACCCACCGTGCGCTCATGCTGACCCTTTATGATGACGAGAAGGATTATTTTTTTAGCAGACTGAAACGTACTTCGCCCCACGGGGCCAATTTCCGGATCGTGAGCGGGATTAGCCGGATGAGCTGGAGTATTGTGGAAGAAAAATGGAACCTTGAGCAGGCAAAACAGGAACTTGAACGGTTGCGGACACTACCTCATTATCCGAGGTGGATCATTCTTTTCATGGTTTCCCTGGCAGGGGCATCATTTTGCAGGCTGGCCGGAGGCGGCTCCCCCGACATGCTGGTTGCAGCAATCGCAACCTGTTCGGGCCTGATCGTGAGACAGGAGACCGCTAAAAAATCATTCAACGTATATCTCTGTATTTTCTTTGCGGCACTGGTGTCGTCTTTAATCTCCGGTCTGGCGGTTAAATTGCATGCCGGCACTCATCCTGAATATGCATTCGCCACTTCCGTGTTGTATTTGATACCCGGAATCCAACTGATCAATTCCTTGTCGGATCTGCTGGATGGTAACATTATGAACGGGATTGTGAGAGGTGTAAACGGA
>CAZOYZ010000046.1:4647-13704 GCA_964584045.1 uncultured Prolixibacteraceae bacterium
ATACTTGATACTGAATAGAATGGATTTACTTGTTTTTTTTGAAAAATGGATTTGGCTGGGATGCGCGGGAATTGGTTTTGGTATTTTATTTAATGTACCGCAGCGCACACTGATCGTGATTTTTGTCATGGCAGCGCTTGGAGGAGCTTTGAAATTACTGGTCATGCACGCCGGAGGGGGTATTATCCTCGCGTCGTTTCTCGGAGCAGTGCTCGTCGGATTTTTAAGTATTTATGCAGCGCACTTGCGTCATTCCCCGCCATTTGTTCTGGCTATTCCTGCTGTGATACCGATGGTTCCCGGTGCATTGGCTTACCGAGCCATGCTGGGTGTGATCCACCTGACCGGTGACTTGAGTAACGAGCTTTTTTTACAGGTCATGAACGAGACCATCGATAACGGAATTAAGGCCTTTTTTGTTTTGTTGTCCCTTTCCCTGGGAGTCTCAGCTCCTATGCTGCTCACGCGGAGCGAGTCAGCCAAACAAATTAAGGTAAAGATACCTGTTCATCTTGACGGATTGAAAAAAAATAAGACTGACAGAGTTTAACCGGCCAGTCTTATTCAACTCTTGCCCTTTACGGCGATTCAATGCTGATGTTCCGTTTCGCCTTTTTTCAGTTCGGCCAGCAGATAATACGCATTGTTCATCGCGACGAGGGTACCGCCTTCGAGTTGCCGGAGCAGTTTGACTTCCGCCCACCCGTTGTCCTGGATCCCTTTGATCACCTCGACCGGCTTAAAGGTCCACACAAGTTCGCCTTCCACCTCTTCCTTCCCGGCAGCAAAAATGTAATGCCTGTCTCCCTCACGGACGAGGCCTCCTTCAGGTATTGCCGGACTTGACCCGTCGCGGGTGATAATTCGTCCTTTCACATACATCCCGGGGATCAGATGTTCCTGATCAGTGCCGATCTCTGCGTAGATATGGATTGCTTTGGAGTCAGGCTCAAAAGTTTTTCCTACCGATCGGATGGTTGCCTCCAGGGTTTGCCCGTGACGCGATTCCAGGGTAAATTGAACCTGCTGGCCGGTCTTCACTTTATCAGCGTCTTTTTCGAAAACCATCAGATCAGCGTAAATCCCGTCGGTATTGATGATTTCAAACAAGCTTGTCTCAGGCCCCGCATATTGACCTGTCCTGACCGTCACGGAATGAATAAATCCCCCGATCGGGGCGGTCAGCGGAACCAGTTCGGCAATTGAACCTTCCAGAATTTTTTCCGGATTTAGTCCCAGAAGCTTCAGCTGAGCCCGATAACCGTTTACCGTTCCCACCATTGCGCGATATTCGGCAGTGACCCGCTCATATTCTTTTCCGGACCCTATTTGTTCCTCCCGAAGCTTCATTTGGCGCCGGTATTCTTTTTCAAGAAACTGCAACTGGTTCCAACTGCTGTTATAATCGGACTGTAACCGGATCAGATCCGGGTGGCTCAGAGAAGCCAGTATTTGTCCTTTTTTGACTTTTTCCCCTTCCCGGACATAAATGGAATGAATGTTTGCACCAATAGCTGTCGTCACGGAAGCCTGATTCTGCGGCGGCACTTTCAGTTGTCCGCTGACCGCTACGTAATTATTCATGTTCCGCACCGGAAGAGTATCCAGCTTCATTTCCAAAGAACGGAATTTTTGTTCGGAAAGATGAATTTCCTGTGTGTGCCCGTTTTCGTGTTCTTCATGTTCATCATGTTTGTGTCCGGTTGACTGGCAGCCTGTAACACCGGATACCAAAAAGAAAATGGAAAAATATACTCTGAAAATATTCTCTGTCATAGCTCTTAAAAAAAAAGTTATTTTATTGTCCTGAAAGATATTCCAACCGGATGACCGCCTGGTTAAATCCGTCCGCCGCTTCAAGGTAATCCAGTTTAAGCCGGAAAGCCTGATCCATATTCCGGATATAGGCCACGTAGTCGATGGCTCCGCTTTCAAAACTTTTCTGGGCCTGATCCATGATCAGGCCAGCCTGAGGCAGTGCCTTTTGCGTATAATAATTTAAGCTCTCCCGGTATTTGTGTACCTCCTGAAGCTGTTGCCCGTATTGCCCCTTCAGCACCTGTTGGTAATACGCAGCATGGGTTTCTGAAATCTCGGCCTGTAAACGGGCAGCATTTACCTGAGCTTTCCCGGAGCCGAAAAACAGGGGAACCGATAAGCCGATACGGATGCCCGTAAACCGGTCGGATGCACCTGCGATGCTCCCGGTTGCAGTTTCACTGCCAATCAGCGACTGGTTAAAATAGCCAAGGCTGATACCAGGCAGCATTTTTGCAGATTCCACTTTTCTTTCGGCCCGGGCAGTTTCGGCCTGTTGCCGGGCATAAGCCAGTTGCGGATTATCAGGCGGCAGCGATTGTTCCTGGCCGTCAGGAATACCTTTGATGTCTGCTGAAACAGGGGTAAACTGCCGGTCGATGGTATCATTCAGCAATACCCGCAACTGCTGCTGAACGATGTGAAGATCCGCCGTCACCGTTCTGATCGCGTTTTGCATTTCCATGACCTGGGTTTCAGCGGCTGCTTTCTCCAGCAACGAACTCTCCCCGGTTTCGTAGCGAACGGTGGCGGCATGCAAAAAACGGGCATAAACGGAATCCAGTTCGAGCAATAGTTTTTTCTTTTCCGTCAGATGTACCAACCTGTACCACTGCTCACTGATCTGGTATTTCAGTTCGTTGACAGCCATATCCAGTCGTATTTCTCCGGCCCTGATCTTTTCTTCTGCCAATTTTCTCTGCCTGGAATAGACGGTTGGAAACTCAAAAGACTGGTTTAATTCGACCGCGAAATCTTTTTCGTAGCTGTTATATTCGCCGTACTGAAAACCAATTTCAGTTTCTGAAGGATTAAAGGCCGCTTTTTTTCCCTGTTTTTCCACTTCGATGGCGCTTCGGGCAACACGGATATTTCCATTATTTTGAATACCGATTTGCAGCGCCCGGTCAAGGGTTGTGACCGCATCGTTCTCCTGGGCCGGGAGCTTCCCCGGAGAGGTGAAAAAAATCACAGAAAACAGCACCAGCGCTAAGGGAATTTTAGAACCGGCAGGAGAGGATTTTCTGCGTTCCATCCATCGGTACAGTACCGGTAAAATAAAAAGTGTCAGCAGTGTGGCCGTGATCATTCCTCCAATTACTACAGTCGCCAAAGGCCGCTGCACCTCTGCTCCGGCCGACGTGGAGACGGCCATTGGAAGAAAACCCAGTACATCGGTAAGGGCCGTCAAAAGGATAGGTCGTATCCTTCGTACAGCTCCCTGTTTTATCCGCTCATTCAGATCGGTCACTCCGTCATTTTGCAGTTCATTCCATGAGCTGATCATGACCAGACCGTTCAATACCGCAACTCCAAATAAAACGATGAAGCCGATACCTGCGGAAATACTAAAGGGCATACCCCTGATCCAGAGCGAAAAGACACCGCCAATGGCGGCCAATGGTATGGCTGCATAGATCATGATGGTTTGTTTGACCGACCTCAGGGCAAAAAAGATCAAAAGGAAGATCAATGCCAGCGCAAGGGGGACTAAAACTTTCAGGCTTCGGGCCGCATGCTCCAGGTTTTCAAAAGCTCCTCCGTACCGGATATAATAGCCTGGCGGCAGCTCGAGGCTGCGGTCAAGCTCCCGGCGTATCTCATTTACCAGAGTCTTGATGTCCCGCCCCCGGACATTGATCCCCACATAGGTCCTTCTGTTCGTATTTTCCCTGCTGATCTGCATCGGCCCCGGCTGATAACTGATTTCAGCGACCTCTTTTAACGGGATAAGGTTGTTACCGGCAATTCCGACCGGCAGGTTTTTCAAATCGTCGATGCTTTGACGGTATTCTTCCCGGAGGCGGACGACCAGGTCAAAACGCTTTTCCCCTTCAAAAATAACCCCGGCCTTTCCTCCGGCAAACGCCGACCGGACGGCAGTATTCAAGTCTTCAATATGCTGTCCGTATTGTGCCAGCTTGTCACGGTCATAGCGCACTGTGATTTGGGGAAGACCGCTTGTGGCTTCCACTTTCATGTCGGCTACTCCTTCGATACCGGCAACCAGCTTGCCTATTTCTTCGGCTTTCACGGCCAATATTTCCTGGTCTTCACCAAACAGTTTAATGGCAATATCCTCGCGAACACCGGTAAGCAACTCGTTGAACCGCATTTCAATGGGCTGGGTGAATTCATAGTTTACACCAGGGATCATTTCAAGCTTTTCTTTCATTTTTTCGATCAGTTCTTCCTTTGTCCGGGCCGATGTCCATTCATCCTCCGGTTTCAGGATGACAAAACAATCTGCGATATCCATGGGCATCGGATCAGTGGGTACATCGGCCACGCCAATGCGGCTCAGGATATGTTTTACTTCAGGAAATTCCGATTTAACGATCTTTTCTATTTTCGTGGTCGTGCCGATCGCTTCGCTTAATGAGCTGCCCGGTTTGAGCAGGGCGTGAAAGGCGATATCTCCTTCGTCCAGTTGAGGGATAAATTCCCCACCCATTTTTACATAAATAAAAATAGTCATTCCCAGCAGGATCAGTGCGAAGATGACAATCTCTTTGCCTTTGCGAAGGGCCCTTGTCAGAAGGGTTTCATACCATCTCTCCGCCCGCTTTACCACCAGGTCTCCCCACGAAAGGCTCTTTTCGTGTTTCATGCGGATCAGCCAGGCTGACATCATGGGCACATACGTGAGGCAGAGTATAATGACACCTGCCATGGCAAACATGAAGGTCAATGCCATAGGCCTGAACAGTTTCCCTTCAATGCCGTGCAATGCCAGGATAGGAAGAAAGACGATCAGGATGATCAGTTGTCCGAAAAAAGCAGAATTCATCATTTTTGAAGAAGCTTCCACAACGGTCTGATCGCGAAGAGAGTTTGTGATCCTTTGTTTTTTGAGGAGCCTTTCGTGCAGAAGGAATACCGTACTTTCAACAATGATGACCGCACCGTCCACGATAATGCCAAAGTCGATGGCTCCTAGGCTCATCAGGTTTGCCCAGACATCAAACACCTGCATCAGGATAAAGGCGATGAGCAGGGATAACGGGATCGTCGATGCCACGATCAGTCCGCCACGCCAGTTTCCCAGGAGGAATACCAGGACAAAAATGACGATAAGTGCTCCTTCGGTCAGGTTTGTGGCAACGGTTCGTGTGGTTCTGGAGATGAGCCGGCTGCGGTCGAAAAAAGGTTCAATAGTGACCCCTTCAGGGAGTGACCCCTGGATCTGGGCCATGCGTTCCTTTACCGCACGGATCACTTCGTTGGCGTTGGCACCCTTTAGCATCAGGATCATTCCTCCCACGGCTTCCCCTTGTCCGTCCTTCGTGAACGCACCGTATTTTACTGCTTTACCGAACCCGACGGTGGCCACATCCCCGATGGTGACCGGTAAACCGTTTACCGTTTTGAGGAGGATCTTTTCAATGTCCTGAAGGTTTCTGGCTAACCCTTCACCTCTGATAAAGTTAGCCTGATGATCCTTTTCAATGTAGGCACCTCCCGTATTCTGATTATTCATCTCCAGCGCCCTGAAAATATCGCCGATAGTTATTCCCATGGCCTTTAATTCGTGGGGACTGACGGCAACTTCATATTGCTTCACATCTCCGCCAAAGGCGTTGACTTCGACCACACCAGGCACCATTGCCATTTGCCGGCGAATAATCCAGTCCTGCATCGTCCTTAGGTCAGTTGCCGAATATTTGTCCCGGAAACCGGGAGCCACCTCAAGCGTATACTGATAGATTTCTCCGAGTCCTGTCGAAACGGGTCCCATAACAGGTTCTCCAAATCCCGATGGTATTTTCTCTTTGACTTCATCAAGTTTTTCGGCAACTAACTGACGGGGGAGCCAGGTTCCCATGCCATCTTCAAAAACAACAGTCACTACCGAGAGTCCGAAGCGGGAGACCGATCGGATTTCTGTGACCCCGGGGATATTGGCCATGGCCACTTCAACCTGGTAAGTCACGATCTGTTCAATATCTTCCGTTCCCAGACTGGGAGCCTGCGTGATCACCTGCACCTGGTTATTGGTAATATCGGGTTGGGCATCTACAGGGACAAGGGTCAAACTCCAGATACCACCAATAATGATTGCTAATGTGAACAAGCCGATAATCAGCTTATTCTTTACAGAAAAGGTAATAATATGATTAATCATCCGTTTGATTAAACTTTTAATTCAACATAATTGGATCAGATTCCGGAACGCAGGAAAAAAATCTCCATACGCCGGAGCATGTTGAATTAAACCTGTGGCGGACGGAAGAAGGGTATAACGGGAGAGTCGGGCACCTGCATGCGGTGAAGGTCTCCCAATACTTCGGTGATACAAACGGTGTGAAAAATATGGAAAGCATGAAAAACAGCAGGTACCTGGCAACAATTGCAGTAACAAAGAGGCGAACAACCGTCGGGTACACCTTCATGATCATGATGGCCGGCTTGTTCCATGCAGGTATGGGTTCCCGGCAAAGGATCGGCACAAGGCATTGTGGTAAGCAAAGCCAGGTATAAAGTCAATATGACGGATAACAGCTTCACGGTTTCAAATATAACAGATTATTGGAAAAATATGAACTAATTACAAATTCTTTACGTTAATGCTGTGTAATTGTGTCAATATAGGGTGTTATTTATGACAAATTTGATTGAAAACAACTATGAAACATGTTTCAATTGTTATTCCCAGGGGGCATTTCAGTTTGGTGAATGTGGAAGGAACGTATCAGATGCTTGCGTGGGTAAACGAATATCTGGAACAGGAACGGGGTTATCCGCTGTTCCAGCTTAACCTGGTTGGTCTTTCCACGCCGGTAACGCAGCCCGGCGGCTTATTCAGCATCCATCCGGAGCTACTCCTTGACGAAGTAAAAGAGACGAGTCTGATCATTTTACCGGCTATTCATGGTGATTTTCAAAATAACCTGAAGATGAATGCTGAATTAATACCCTGGCTGATCAGACATTACCGGATGGGAGCAGAGATCGCCAGTATGTGTATCGGTACATTCCTGCTGGCGGCGACAGGATTACTAAACGGAAAATCATGCTCGACACACTGGGGGTTTGCCAACGAATTCCGCAGGTTGTTCCCGCAGGTTCAGTTGCAGGACCACAGGATCCTTACGGACACTGAAGGTATTTATACCAGCGGAGGAGCTTATTCCTTTACCAACCTGATCATTTATCTGATTGAAAAATATGGCGGGCGTGATGTGGCGATTCATGCTGCAAAAGCCTTCATGGTCGATATTGACAGGACCAACCAGTCGCCCTTCATTGTTTTTGCAGGTCAAAAAGCCCATCAGGATCAGCTTATTTTAGCAGCACAGGAGCACATTGAAAAGAAATTTTCGGAAAAGATAACCATTGAAGAGTTGGCCGGCATGGTCAGGATGGGCCGGCGAACCTTTGAACGACGGTTTAAGAGAGCCACGTCGAATACGGTAGCCGAATATATCCAGCGGGTAAAGATGGAAGCGGCAAAAAAGCAACTTGAAAAAGAGCAAAAAACAGTCAGTGAGGTGATGTACGACGTCGGATATAATGATGTGAAGGCCTTTCGTGACGTGTTCAAAAAAGTCACCGGCATGTCACCACTCGGGTACCGGAACAAATATTATAAAGATGTGATGCTGGAACGGATGAATTGAAAAAAAAGATGATATGATGCAAAAGAAACTGAACCGATACAGTGAAAAAATTACGCAGGACGACAGCCTGCCTGCGGCACAGGCGATGTTGTATGCGATTGGTATGCGTGAAAACGACCTCAGAAAAGCGCAGGTTGGTATCGTGAGTACAGGTTATCAGGGAAACCCCTGCAACATGCATTTAAACCGCCTGGCCGAAGCTGTGAAGAAAGGGATAGACGGGCAGGATGATTTGTATGGCTTGATCTTTCATACGATCGGCGTGAGTGATGGCATAACAAACGGTACCGAGGGTATGAAATATTCGTTGCCATCCCGCGAAATTATAGCCGACTCGATCGAAACGGTCGTAAGTGCACAATTCTATGATGCGGTGGTACCGATCGTTGGTTGTGACAAGAATATGCCCGGTGCGATGATCGCGTTGGGCCGTTTAAACAGGCCCGCGATTTTGCTCTATGGAGGAACAGTCAAAAAGGGTTGGTGGAAAGATAAGCAACTGGATATTATTTCTGCTTTTGAAGCCTATGGTGAAAAGATTAAAGGTAACATTTCCGACGAAGACTACAGGGGGATCATTAAAAACAGTATTCCGGGTGCAGGGGCCTGCGGAGGCATGTACACAGCCAACACGATGGCCTCGGCCATTGAATGTATGGGAATGAGCCTGCCTTATTCTTCATCTAATCCGGCAATGAGCAAAGAAAAGGGGCTGGAATGCGCAGAAATAGGAAAAGCGGTTCAGAAACTCCTGGAGCAGGATATCAAGCCCCGGGACATTATGACCCGCCGGGCGTTTGAAAATGCGATCACCCTGATCATGGCCCTTGGCGGTTCGACGAACGCAGTCATCCATCTTATTGCCATGGCGAAAGCGGTCGACGTGCCGTTGTCCATTCATGATTTTCAGCGGATAAGTAATCAGACGCCCTACATTGCCGACCTGAAACCCAGCGGGACGTATTTATTCGAGGATCTGTATGAGGCAGGGGGAGTTCCCGGCGTGATGAAATTTTTACTGAAACAGGGGTATCTGGACGGAAACTGTCTGACGGTGACCGGAAAAACGCTGGGGGAAAATCTGGAAAAGGCAGCCGATCTGGCAAAAGGACAAAAAATCATCCGTCCTTTTGATGAGCCCATTAAAAAGCAAGGACATATTCAAATTCTGTTTGGTAACCTGGCAGAAGAGGGAGCAGTTGCCAAGATTACAGGGAAAGAGGGAGAAATGTTCAGGGGACCGGCACGGGTATTTGAAGACGAATATGAGGCTGTTGCAGGGATCCAGACCAAAAAGGTGGGAAAAGGTGACGTGATCGTGATCAGGAATTCGGGCCCCAGGGGAGCTCCGGGCATGCCCGAGATGCTGAAGCCCACGAGCGTGGTGATGGGTGCCGGA
>CAZOYZ010000046.1:13804-18563 GCA_964584045.1 uncultured Prolixibacteraceae bacterium
ACGAAGTGGAAACACTCCCGTTTTCGATACGGATATTGCTTGAGAATATTATGCGGAATCAGAACGGAGTGACTTTTACGGAGAGTCATCTGAATACGATCTTAAACTGGAAACCTAATCCTGCCGATCGTGAAATACCTTATTTGCCCGGCAGAGTCCTGATGCAGGATTTTACCGGAGTACCTGCGATTGTCGACCTGGCTTCCATCCGGTCGGAAACGGCACGCAAACAGCGGGATGTGACGTTGATCAATCCACAGGTTCCGGTCGACCTGATCATTGATCATTCGGTTCAGGTGGATCATTACGGGACTGCGACTTCTTACCGGCAGAATGTGGATCTGGAATATGAGCGTAACCATGAGCGATACGCTCTCTTAAAATGGGCTCAGTCATCTTTCCGAAATTTTAATGTACTTCCCCCGGGGATGGGTATATGCCATCAGGTAAACCTGGAATATCTCGCGCAGGTGGCAACTGTCAGGAATGGGATGATATTTCCGGATACGCTGGTCGGTACCGATTCTCATACCCCTATGGTCAATGGTATCGGGGTAGTGGGGTGGGGAGTAGGCGGGATCGAAGCCGAAGCGGTGATGCTTGGACAACCCATCTATATTATGCTTCCGGAAGTGATCGGACTGAAGTTCACCGGTAGTCTGAGGGAAGGTACCACGTCGACCGACCTGGTGTTATCGGTTGCTGAATTATTACGAAAAAAAGGAGTAGTTGGAAAATTTGTGGAAGTCTTTGGCGACGGACTGGATCATCTCACGGTGCCTGACCGGGCAACGATTTCCAATATGTCACCTGAATTTGGTTGTACAGTGGTCTATTTTCCACCAGATCCAAAGACCCTTGAATATCTGGAAGCGACAGGAAGGGACTGCAACCATATAAAGACGGTCGAAACTTACCTGAAAGCGAACTTGCTGTGGCGCGAAAATGAAGAAAAGATCAGGTTCACGGAAATCATCGGATTGGATTTAGGACAGGTCGAACCTTCGCTGGCAGGGCCCAAACGTCCACAGGACAAGATCCCGCTGACGAAAGTAAAAGACCAGTTTATCGACATTCTGAGAAGCACCTACGAAAGGGATTATCTTAATCCGGATGAACGGCCGGTAGGACAATGGTCGAACGAGGGAGGTCAGCCCGAAAAGCAGGTAGGCCAGTCAGCCGCAGCGGATCAGGCGGTAGCGTCAGCCGGGATAGAAGTCGGGCCGGCAAAGAAAAAACGTCCGGGACTGAAAAGCGTGAAGATCAGCAGGGATGGTGCTGAATTTTTCCTCAGCGACGGGGCGGTGGTCATCGCAGCAATTACCAGTTGTACGAACACATCCAATCCAAGTGTGATGATCGGCGCCGGGTTGGTCGCCCAAAAAGCTGTTGACAGAGGGCTCATGACAAAGCCCTGGGTAAAGACCAGTCTCGCCCCGGGATCCCGTGTGGTCACCACCTATCTTGAGAAAGCCGGATTTATCCCGTTCCTGGAAGCGCTGGGTTTCCATGTCGTCGGATATGGCTGTACCACCTGTATCGGGAACAGCGGACCGCTGCCTGCCCATGTGAACAAAGCTGTTGTCGAAAATGAACTGATCGTGGCCGCGGTGCTTTCGGGTAACCGTAACTTTGAAGCACGTATTCATCCCCTGGTAAAAATGAACTTTTTGGCTTCTCCGCTGCTCGTGATCGCTTACGCCCTGGCGGGACGGATCGATATCGACCTTTATCATGAGCCGCTGGGATTTGATCCTGATCTCAAGCCCGTCTTTCTGCGCGACATCTGGCCTTCACTGGAAGAAATTCAGTCGATCATGGACCGCGTACTGAATTCAAAAGATTACCAGTCAAATTATGAACAAATTTACAGGGGAGATGAAAAATGGGAGCAACTGTCCACGACAGCGAGTGATGTTTATCAGTGGGACGAACAGTCTTCCTATATCCGGGAAGCCCCTTTTTTCCGGAACATTTCGGAGGAACCCGCTCCCATAGTAGAAATTCACTCAGCCAGGGTACTGTTAAAATTAGGCGATTCCATTACCACCGACCACATTTCACCGGCGGGATCGATCGCGGAAAATTCTCCTGCCGGCCAATATCTTAAAGCCAGGGGCATTGAAATGAAGGACTTTAATTCGTATGGATCCCGCAGGGGAAATCATGAAGTCATGATCAGAGGTACTTTTGCCAATGTCCGGTTGAGGAACCATCTGGTAGACCGGGAAGGAGGCTGGACCGTGCACCATGACAGCGGTGAAATCATGCCGGTCTATGACGCTGCCATCCAATACCGGAAAGAAAAGGTTCCGCTGATCATTCTCGCCGGAAAGGAATATGGCAGCGGTTCTTCGCGCGATTGGGCGGCAAAAGGCACGTCCCTGCTTGGAGTTCGCGCGATCATTGCCGAAAGCTTTGAGCGAATACACCGGAGTAACCTGGTCGGAATGGGGGTCCTCCCGCTGCAGTTCAAAGCCGGGGAGAACTGCAACTCACTCGGATTGGCCGGAAATGAGACTTTCGAGATCACCGGCCTGTCCGGTTTATCCCCTAATCGGGAAATAAAGGTAACAGCAACAAAGCCAACAGGAGAAAATATTGATTTTAAGGTTGTTGCACGATTGGATTCCGGAATTGAAGTTGCATATTACCGGCATGAAGGCATCCTGCAATACGTCTTGCGAAATTTCCTTAAGGCACAGGCAGGAAAGATGAACGGATAATTACGAAATAACTGTTGCGACAATACGCCTTTCTCCTCCCTGGTGACGGAATTCACACAGGTAAATACCCTGCCAGGTACCCAGGTTAAGCCGGTGACCGGTAATGGGTACGGTGATGCCGGTGCCCGCCAGCGTTGACTTGGCGTGGGCAGGCATGTCGTCATCCCCCTCGAGGGTATGGCTGTAATAGGGTTCCCGCTCCTTCACCAGATGATTGAAAATAGATTCCATATCGATTCTCACATCCGGATCAGCATTTTCATTGAGCGTCAACGCCGCCGACGTATGTTTGATAAACAGGTGGAGCAAGCCTGTTTCCGGTAAGTCAGGAAGGTGACTGATCACCTCGCTTGTGATCAGATGGAAGCCTTTTCTTCTTGCCTTTAAGATAAACTCGGTTTGTGTAATCATAAATTATGAAAATACGTTCATCATTTTATTGCTAATAACTATATTTGTATTCATTAGGCATTTAAGATAAACTCGGTTTGTGTAATCATAAATTATGAAAATACGTTCATCATTTTACTACGAATAACTATATTTGTGTTCACGAGATATTAACCTAATGACAAACGTATGAAAATTACGAAAATTATTTTCGCGGCAATGGTAGTTTTGTGCGCGTTCATCTCTTCCCGGGGTCAGACAGAAAAAGGAAGTTTTGTGGTAGGGGGCAGCAGTGATCTGAGTTTTTCTTTTCACAAGTATTCCTACGACGACGGTTCGGAAAAAGATAGAAATTTCGGTATTTATCCGGAGGCCGGCTATTTTATTGCCGATGGTCTGGCGGTTGGAACAGGACTTTCGCTTAGTTTTTATAAGAGCGGCGATTATAAAACAAACTCCAGGTTCATAGGGCCGTTTGTGAAGTATTATTTTGGACAAAGTCAGTTCAGGCCCTTTTTAACAGGAGGCACCGAATTTGGACGAGATATGTCATCGTGGGAGGACGAGGAGTTTGTCAGTAAATCATTTATGTATAAATTAGGAGGTGGTGTGGCCATCTTTCTAACTGAAAGAATATCGCTGGACCTCGGTCTTCGCTATACACACTCAGACTACAAGTCGGAAGATGACGAGCCGTCCTCTGATGCCAGTGAAAATGGGGTCGATTTATCTGTAGGCTTTTCGTTTTTCCTGTAAATGCCTTAGACCAACGGCAAGCTGATCCTTTTTGCCGTTCCCATAGCAGATGAATTAAAAGACTGTTGACGATCGATGGTCGGTTACCGCTCCATCCATGAAGATCGTAAATTATATTATTAACAATTTAGTTCCATTTATCAACTCTTAAACTGATTGTGCTATATTTCCCTTATTTTTGTCCTGATATTATACGGGAACTATGAGCGGATTTTTTGGAAGTGTTTCAAAACATGACTGTGTGATGGATGTGTTCTACGGTACGGATTACCATTCACATCTCGGGACAAAACGGGCGGGCTTATCTTATTATTCAAAGAAAAAAGGTTTTCAGCGGGCGATACATAGCCTTGAAGACGGGTATTTCCGAATTAAATTCAATGCCGATATCGATAACTTTTCAGGCACAAGCGGGATTGGTGTGATCAGCGATCATGAGGCCCAGCCGATCGTTGTGACGTCACACCTGGGGCGTTATGCCGTTGCCACGGTCGGCAAGATTGTCAACGGAGACGAGCTTGAGAAACGATTCACCAGTAAGCGTCACACGTTCTCGGAGACCAGTCAGGGGTCTGTGAACCCGACCGAATTGGTGGCGATGCTGATTGCTGAGGGAGAGGATTTTTTGGAAGGGATCAGCAACGTTTTTGAAAATGTGAAGGGGTCCTGTTCGATCCTGGTGATGACCGGGAAGGGCCTTATTGCCGCCCGGGACAAACTGGGCCGGACGCCGGTGGTTCTTGGAAAGAAAAAGGATGCGTTTGCGGTTTCGTTCGAGACCTGCGCGTTTCCTAACCTGGATTTTGAAACCGAATATTATCTGGGTCCCGGAGAGATCGTGGAGGTGGAGCCGGACGGATTCCGGCAGTTACGCAAACCGGGCGAAA
>CAZOYZ010000047.1:0-18526 GCA_964584045.1 uncultured Prolixibacteraceae bacterium
AATAGCGGTTTTCGGGGGCAAAAACCTGTTCCCTCGTGGTAATTTCGAAGGTCATTCCATTTGGGTTCTTCTCTTCCTGTAACCGAAGATGGATCGTCATCCCGTTTTCTTCCACCCAGTATAATCCCACGTCCTGAGGACGGATCTGTTCAAGATTCTCGTAATTTGAAACCTGACGTAACTTTTCGCCGTGAAGAAAAATCAGGCCGCGGCAATGCTCAAATTCCTTGTTATACCCCCAGGAAGCATCGATCCGTCCGTTTAAGAGACAAAACGGGTTAGCCCCTTCAAACTGGGACCCTTTTAATGTTGCCTGGTAAGTGACTTGTTTTTTGTCGCGGCCGATGTACCGGGTTTTTACCCATTGGGGACTCCACTCATCCGACCCCTTGATGATCACCTCCTCACCCTTAGCGGCATAATACCAGATCATTTCATCCGCTGAGTTGCCGCCATTCTGAGGCTTTACCCATTCCCGGTAAACGCCCTTATGTACTTCCACCGCTTCTCCTGCCCTTAGCACGGAAGCCGCTTTTGAGATAGTCTTAAAAGGAGCGCTTTCACTGCCGTTATTTTCGTCCGAAGCATTGTTTGCGCGCTGCGCGACATGGTAGATTTTTTTGGGCCGGAAGTCTTGCTCCCAGGTTTCAAAAACCTGCCCCAGCGGAAGTTTCATTTCAATGAAACCAGGCTTTTCTGTCACGGAACCAGCTTGTACACCTTCCTTCTGTGCTCTTCTTTTTGTCTGCCCAGATCCTTCAAAAAAGAGCGCTCCCAAAAAAAGCAATACCAGTAAACTCGATGTTATCCTGAAAATGTGTTTAAATGTCATAGTCCTTATTTGTTAGAATACGTTTAAAAAGAATCCTGTTCTCCCGGTTTTTAACTTTTTATTCCTTATCTGCTTCCTGTCCAATGAAAGGAGACTGAAAAAACAGTCTCCTTTTTTCCAATGATTGAAGGAAGTGGCTTATCGCAACGATCAATAGTCTGGGTTTTGCCCGTTCTCCCAGTTGTCCGGGCCTCCGTTTTGTGCCCTGATCACCGGATTCCGGTCAATGACATCCTGCTCGAGAGACATGTAATAATGCTTCGGCTCGAACTTTCTGTAATAAACAGGGGTTGGCGTATACGTCCATACGCCGTTCACTTTTTCGATCACCATCCCCATCATGGGAACGTTCAGTACCCCGGTGGGTCCGTCAGCAATCTTCCATCGGACAACATCGTAAAAACGGCAGCTCTCAAACGCAGTTTCAAGACGACGTTCCTCCCGGATTAATTCCCGCAGCTTCGCTTGATCCACGGTCCCATAAACTTCCTGGATCGTTGGGATGTCGTTATCCCGTGTTCTGACGGAATTGACTGCCTCCAGCACGTCGGCAGAAGGGCCATACGCTTCGTTCATGGCCTCAGCCCAGCCAAGCAGAATCTCTGCATAACGCCAGTAGATATAACTGGTTTTACCGTTTTGTCTGGACAATTCATCATTCGCATCCACCCTGGGGTCTACTGTTTTCTTGGTGTAATAACCCGTGTTGGTTCGAAAATCTTCCGACCGGCTTACATCGATCTCATTCGGACTACCCACCCCTTTGCGGGTCCAGATCGTATCGCCCAACCATTCGGCACCATCATAGATAATGGTCTGGTAGAAACGCTTTTCACGGTTTACGTATGGATTTTGCGGATCGTAACCAGATCCCGGATCGGTAATCCTTTTCCCGTTTTTCATGCGGAAAGCATCAACCAACTCTTGTGTAGGCGTTTGTATTCCCCGCCCCCACGGCTTATCATTCACATAATAAGGACCAATGCTGTTTCTAAAGTTGCTGTTCAGCCCGTTGGCCGGATAATTTAAGATCACCTCCTTGCAATTGTTATACTCGGGCAACCAGCACTGGTCGTAAACGTCCATTAACCCGTAAATTCCCAAATCGATCACCTGCTTATAGGTATTCGCCGCCAATCTCCATCTTTCCAGATCATTCGACGGGTTTCGCAACGGACTTGCCCAAACAAGTTCAGTGAACGCTTTCAAGGTCAGTGCCGCCCCTTTTGTCGCCCGTCCCAAGTCATCCCCGGTCTGTGTCAGCGGCAACTCACCGGCAACCGCGGCCAGTTCGCTTTGGATAAACTGGTAGGTTTCCTCATTCGTCTTCCGCGGGTAGTAAATCTCCGCCCCGTCGCTGTTGTTCAGCGGCTCGGTAATGATCGGCACGCCCCCAAACACGATCCACAGGTTGTGGTAAAAGAAAGCCCTGCAGAAACGCGCTTCTGCCAGCCGTTTTTTCTTATACTCGTCGGGCAAATCCGACTCGGTCACCTTTTTGATGTACACGTTCGCCATCCTGATTCGCCCGTAATTCCCGGGATGCCCGTAATGGAGTTTCCCCCACATCCACATTTCATCGGGTCCCATCACCCAGTCGAGCGGGTTAAGCCTTCCACTCTGATGAACGGAGAGTGCGACCTTCCAGTCCTGGGGGGAATCGCTGTTGTCAGAATACAGATCCAGATAATCAGACTCTGAAATATTCGGCATATATTTGTACACCTGGTTCAGAAACATGTCGGCATTTTCCGTCGACGTCCAGATGGCTTCGTCGGTAATACTATCGGTTGGTTTCACCTCCAGCCATTCGTCATTGCAGGAAAGGCAAAAGACCAACATGGCGCTCATCCATATTGCCGGTTTTTTCATCTTCTGTATCATTAATTTTATCGCTGATCCATTTTTAATAAAATGGCCGTGATCGTCATTCTCTTGCGCAAAGGGCATGATGATTTGTTTCATTTTATGAAATTAAAAAGTAACGTTAAGCCCGAACGCGATAACCGCCTGCTGATAATAGTAGTATCCCCAGTCATCCCCGGCTTCAGGGTCGATCTTCTCTTTGATATGGGGCGTCCAGGTCCACAGGTTTTGCCCCGAGGTGAATACGCGTATGGATTCCATCCCGGCTCTTTGAGCAAAGCGGGTCAGGATCGTGTATCCCAGTTCCAGGTTCTTAAGCCTGACGTAAGTCGCGTCTTTCATCCAGAACGAAGAACGCCAGGTGTAGTTGTTCGGCGACCTGACCGCACTGGCACGGGGATAACGGGCGTTTGTGTTTTCGGGAGTCCAGTGATCATCAAAATAAAGCTTGGTCACTGATCCGCTCTCGAAGAACGGCTCGGCCAAACTGCCGTTGATGTTCAGACTGAACCTTCCGGCTCCCTGAAAGAGTGCGTTAAGATCAAAGCCCTTCCAGGAGATGGTGGGGCAAAATCCCCAGATAATCCCGGGCATTCGCTGCGAATAACCGGTAACCGTAATATCCGCATCATCAATCTTCCCGTCGGGCTTTCCGGTCACCTTCCCGTCAGTCCCGTACCCGTTGATGTCGGCATAACGGATATCTCCGGGGTGCATCTCGTACGGGAGCGTGGCCAATCCTTCCTTTAAGGTACCGTCGGTGTTAAAATCAGATTCCTGGAAAAATCCGGTCGATTTCAGACCAAACTCCGTACCCAAAGGTCTTCCTGTAAGCCGGCGGTTCGGGTTATTGGATGTCACCTCAGTCTCGAAAACCTCGATCAGCTTGTTTTTTGAATAGGAAAATGTCGCCAGCGCACTCACGAAGAGGTCCTTCCGGATACTCTTTTTAAATGTCAACATCAGTTCAAACCCCCGGTTTTGCATCACGCCGGCATTGATCTCGCTTAGATCCAGCCCATATTCGTACGGCACCGTTTCATCGGGCGTCACCAACATGTTTGAACGCCTTTCATGAAAGAAGTCAGCTTCCAGGGTAAACAGGTTATCCAGGATGGAAGATTCGAACCCGACATTGTATTTTTTTGCTCTTTCCCACGTGATATTTGGATTTCCCTGGATGAATTCATAAACCGCAAGAGACGGGGTTCCTCCCCAGTTGGCGCCTGTTCCAAATCCGAAATTACTGAGATACTGGAACGGATCCCCGGCCAGGTTTCCGGATTCGCCGTAAGATGCCCGGAGTTTAAACCGGTTTAACCAGTCCCAGCGGTTTTTCATGAACGACTCTTCGGCGAGATTCCAGCCCAGTGAAAACGCGGGAAAAAATCCGAACCGTTTTCCCGGCGCGAAATAGTAGTGCCCGTCGTAACGGCCCGAAACCTCTACCAGGTACTTGTTGTCGTAATGATATCCTACCCGGTAAACATAGCCAATCTGACGGGCTTCGGATGAAGATCCGCTGTTGCCCCAGTCCGCGCCCGAGGTGCTTCCCGCATTGATTTCCTCCAGCGCGATATCGTAATTGGCCCGGCTGGCTCCCATTTCCCAGCCTTTGACGATCCTTACTTCAACGACGCCGAGGGCAGAAACATGGTGCATCCCCAAAGACCTCTCGTAACTGATGATCCCCTGGCTGGTATAGGATTTGGACTGACTGGAATCGACCGACAAGCTCGGTTTGGAAGACCCGAAAATACCCTTGGTATAGGAATAAGGGATCGTGGAAGGATTGAGCGTATAAAACGGGATCGGCGTTTTCCAGGTTTTACCGTGACGATGCGACGGGTCATAATTAAAGACCCCCTTTACGCTTAGGCCCTTGACAAACGGGATTTCCTGATCCACGGAAATGCTGGTCATCCACCAGTTGTTTTCGTTCTTGCTGTAACCACTGTGATAGACATTCCCGACCACCGAGTTGCTGTTGCTCTGCCCCCACAACCCGTTGGTGAAGTAGACCGAAGAAATGGGCAATGCCCTGTAAGCCGATCCGATAATCAGAAAATCCTCAAACGCCGGATTGTTTGTTTCCTTGATCAGCGTGTTCACGCTAATGCCGATATCGGTATATTTGGCCGCGTGAATGTCCAGGTTAATCAACGCGCTGTACTTTTTCATATCGGTGGTTGACCACATGCCCTGCTGACTGGAATACCCGACGGAAGCAAAATACTTAAACAATTCATTGCCACCGCTCATCTGCACGTTGTGGTTCGTCATCAACCGGTTGTTCAGGATAATGTCATTTAACCCGTCACTGTTTGGATACCGGTCGTCGGTCACGCCGTTTTCGACGGCTTTTCTGTAGTTCTCCACTTCCTGCTGGGAGAAAGCCGCATAGGGTCCCCGTCCTTCATTTTCAAAAGCCTCATTTCGAATCAGCGCGTATTCGTACGAATTGACCAGCTTATTCATTCTGGTGGGATTCTGGAATCCGACCGTCACACTGTAAGACAAGACGGGAGCGCCTGCTTTTCCCTTCTTCGTGTTCACCAAAATGACCCCGTTTGCTCCCGACATGCCATAAGGAGCAACTGCCGCGGCATCTTTCAGGATGGTAATATCGGTAATCATGTTGGGATCCAGATCATAAATATTCCGGGGCACGCCGTCGACCAGGCAAAGAGGGGCCGCGCTTCCGGTTGTCGCCAGTCCGCGGATGCTGATCTCCGCGCCGTCAGCCCCCGGATGGCCTGATCCCTGCTTGGCAAAGGTGCCTGACATCCGGCCTGCAAACGTGTTGGACAGGTTTGTCACAGGTTTTCTGGCAACTTCGTCCGACTTGATTGATGAAACGGCGACCGTACTGGCAACTCGTTTTTGTTTGCCATACCCGACGGCCACAATTTCCGCGATTCCAATCCGATCCTCCTCCATCGCCAGATTGATCACGGTTCTGTTGTCAACAAAAATTTCCCGGCTTTTCATTCCCACGAATGAAAAGACCAGCGTTTCATCACCAAAAACCCGATGCAGCGTGAAACCCCCATCCACGGCGGTGATCGTTCCCATCTGGGTCCCTTTCACGATCACCGTCACCCCGGGAAGCGGGCTTCCCGACAAATCGGTCACCTTCCCGGTAACAGATTGTTGCCGCTGGGCAGACATTCCACTTTCAGCCCAGGGAAAACGACTGCCGATCAACAAGATCTGACGATTCTTGATCGTGTAGGTAACCCCGGAGTTTTGGAATAACCGGTCCAATACCTTGTCGATACTTTCTCCCTTCACATTCAAATCTACTTTCCGTTCCACATCAATCCTGTCTTTATTGTACAGAAAGAAAAAATCGGTGGCTTGCTCGATTTCATCGATCACCTTTTCAACGGAAACATTATTCAACACCAGGGTCAGCTTTGTTTGCTGCGAATAAGAGCGCACCGCTATAGCCTGATACAAAGAAATGAACACGACAAAAATGGTCAAACGCATAATTCTAATCATTTTCCCCAGACGGGCATAACTAGCCCTCCAAAGGTTCTGTTTTTTTTTCATAACTTTGCAACAGGTTGAATTATTAACCGTTTTTCATTAATTTCGACCGCACAGGGTGGTAGCACGAATACCGCCCTGTTTTTTTGAATGTTCATTGATTAGTCGTTTTTCACATAGGCGTTGGGATTGATTATTGATTATTGATGATTGATGATCGACTTTTTCAGCCACATTTCCACCTGGCTTTTCTCAAAAGTTCCGTCCGGAAGTTTCTTCCGTTCATTGATCCGGTACCGGATGGGCGCCACGGTCGACAACAACCGGCAAATCTCTTCCAGATTTTCATCCCGGAAAGTTGCCCGGAAAACCGACGATTTCAGCGAATCGCCATGGAGAATGATCTCTGCATCGTATTTTCGTCCCAGTCTCCTGGCAATCTCCGTCATGGGTTCATTTTTAAGGATCAGCCAGCCATCCTTCCAACTGGTGTACCTCCTGGAGTCAATCCGGCCAATTACCGCTTTTTTTGTTGATTTATCAAAGACGAGATGCTGATCCGGGATTAGTTCACCCTGGACGGACTGATCCTTTCCCAGAACCTGCACTCTCCCCTGCTCCAAAATTACTTCGGCCGTCTTTTCATGCGCATAGGAAATCACGTCGAACCGGGTACCCAGCACCTTCACGTCAAAATAAGGCGTGATGACCCGGAATTCACGTAATTTGGAGCGCGCGACATCGAACCAGGCCTCGCCTGAAATCTCCACCTTTCGATCACCAAAACCAACCGGGTATTTAATGGAAGATCCCCCATTTAACCAGCCTGTTGTCCCATCGGGCAACTGAAACTGTGTTCTTGCTCCTGCCGGCGAATGAATCGCCGCCCATGTTTCCACCTGGCTCCGGTCGCGAACCATGAACCAGCCAAGTACTGCGATCGTCAGCAACGCGGGGATCAGTAAAAGGACAGCGATCTTTGAAAATGAACGGTAAAAACGGGAAACTGAGTTTTCCCTGGCTAAATTGATCCGATGATGCAACTTGTCCAGGATCCTGTTCAAAACCGCCAAATGAACGCCTGTGTTTCCCGTCTCGTTCCAGTCCTCCTCCAGGCACTGTTTCATCTCCGCCTGGGATTCCTCTTTCTTAAACCAGGAAGACACCGCCAGATAATCGTTCATGGAGAATTTATTCTCCGCAAACCGTTTTATTTTTCCCTTGTTAATATTCATGGTATTTATGATGTCCGTAAACACCCGCTTTCCACTATCCAAAAAACGAAAAATAAAGAAAATTAGCCAAAAAAGTGCCCTTTCCGCACGGGAATCTTTTTGATCCGAAGAATCCTGCTTCCGCAGGAACGATAGCCACAGAACAAGATTCCACTGCCAACGATCAAGAAGAAATAAAAAGCATGAAAAACAACAATCCTGCCAGCTTTTCCTTTTGAAGTTCGGCCTGAATCTGTTTTTGGGCTGCCGAAAGCTGATTTTCGACCGTGTTGGGCGAAATACCCATTTCCACGGCAATTTGCTTGATAGCCAGTCCTTCGTATTTCCGCTTGATAAAAATCTCTTTCCGGCGTTCCGGCAACAAGTCGATGATCGATTCCACCTTTTCAAGCAAAAACTGATAATCGATCTGTCGGTCTAAATTATTCTCCTCTCCCAGGAAAACATAAAGTTGCTCATCCTTAAAGGCATTTTCCCTGGACTTTCTGATAAAATATTTTCGGATGATGTTATAGGCGATCGTGAAAATATAGGCATTAAACGACTGGTCGGGTTTCAAACCATCGCGCTTCTCCCAGATATACAGGAATACTTCCTGTACCACCTCCTCTGCTTCCTCCTCCGACTTCAAATACTTGAGGGAAAAATTATACATTCTCCGGGCATATTTATTAAACAAGTCATCAAATGCCTTGGTATCGCCTTGTCTCAGGCTTTTCACAGCCAGATAATCGATATGCTTCGCGGGTAATGTCAATGCCAGTATCATAAAGATTGCCGTCGCAAACTTATACAAAAAATTCTGATAATCTCCTGCCTTTCACCGAAGAAATCGTCCGAACAACGCGCGATGCAGGGCACAAAAAGAGGAACTCTTCAGTTCCTCCTTTTTATGCGCCGTGGAAGCAGGAAGCCGGTCACAAAATCACCAGCTTCCCATTGGGATGGTTCATCAGTTGTTGTACAAACCTGTAATTTCGTCGGACGAAAGCGCTTTGCCGTAAATTCTGAACTCATCCATCATTCCGGCGAGTTGTTTCCGGGTATCGCTGCCGGCATTGTAATGACCGGTTCCGTCTTCCCACAAACAGAACGGATAATCATTGGTTTCATCCCACAGGGGTCCAAGCAGGGTGCTCAGGCTTTTCGCCGGTTCATAGCGATATTCTGCACCGTCCAGATAAACGCGGATTAATTGATTCGTCCGGTCAATCACGACAGTAACCATGTGCCAACTGTTATCTGAAATGGATGGCGCACGGGTGGTCGTTTCCTTGGCTCTCCAGTAAGCCTTCTCGCTACCTGCTCCACCTCCGTTCATATTGATCAACCAACCATCGCCACCAGACTCCGGATCGCCGGCATTGTAGACATCGCCGCCATCCGTGCACAGCAATATCCCGGGATTACCTCCGCTGCCCCAGTCTTTATTCCCCCACAAAACAGGGTCGGATCCTATCCCGGCCAGCTTGACCCACACGTTGACACTGAAATCCTGGGTCGCCGAAGGGCGTAAATAATTGTGTTTCGGAAGCTGCAAATAGGAACCGGCGTCGAACTGAACAACTTTTCCACGTTGTGTATCCGTAACAAGACGAACATCAGTCGTTGCGGTTGCGCCTAATGAAGCATCGAACCGGTTTCCGCTCGCATCCAATAAATCATCATTGAAAGGAAGCCAAACAAGGAGTTCAGAACTGCTGCCGGAAGCTGTCGTAAAGTTCCAGGCTGTTTGATCAGAAATTCCTTTAAACGGGTTCCCTTCGACATCGACGATGGCTCCTTCATCAATAAGGACGTAATAAGAAGTGGCAAATTCAAGCGGAGCACCCAGGTTGATTTGCAGAACATCGTCTTTCATCGTCACGGCTTGTTCCAGCACCGACATCTGGGCTGCCAGATCGCCCGATGACGTGTAAACGGAGATATTACCTCCTCCTGCTTTGATTTTAGTGGTGAAGGTGACTGACAGTTTAAACAAGGAAGCGTCTGAACTGTCGTCTGCCGGAGAAAGCTCTGCAATCTTCGGACCACTCTCGCCGGCCGTTTTAAACGTCCAGGACACCGACTGCGGAATCCCCATGAATTCATTGCCCACCAGATCGGTAACGACTCCCTGATCGATGGACACCGTGTATTGCTGACTGGCAGCCAGGTCCTCCGGATCGATGGTCACGACCCTGGCGTCCTCGCCAATGGTAACGGCATCGGAAGTGACCGCGATGGTTTGGATATCGGCTTCACTGGCAATGATGAAATTCCCTTCCCCTTTTTTCACGTATTCATCAAAAGTCAGGACAAGGTTGCTTTTGATGGCGACATCTTCAACGCCGGAAACCGGGTTAAAGCTGACGATGACTGGATTCGCCGTATCGACGGTGTGGTCATATTCTTCTTCGCAGGAGACATATCCGAAAACGGCAATTACCCCCAAACCTGCAACTAAATATTTGCTTTTCTTGATCTTCTTCATGTTGATCATCTTATTGTTTGACTATTTACGAGTGAGTGTCACACTGAAATTTCCTTCGCCGGTTTCGCCGGTTTCGGTATTCTCCCATCCCATATAAAAGGAGAGGGTCAGGGAGGTCGACGTCACCGTCACCTTCATTTCGTCAACCGGCGAAACATCCGGCAACAATACCCTGGCCTCCGAATCCGTGCCGGTGACAGACCACGGGCTTTCGGAGGAGCTAAACACGATCGGGCATTCCCTGGCAATAAATTGAGCCGGGTAACCTTTGGCGTCGGTTGTAAACAGGAGGCGCATGTTCCCAAATATTTCGGGGGGCACAGAACTGGGCGTGACGATATTCGAAGGATCAGTCCATGTTCCGTCGATCCGTCCCGCGATCAACTGTTCGGCATCAAGGGTGCTCATCGAAATCGACTCTTCCCTGCACGCGTTGAACGCCACAAGAAGCCCCATCAGCAGTATAATCATTTGATATCTTTCTTTCATCTTGAATCGATTTTAGATCTCAGTTTACTTTGAACAAACGATAAGGCACATTCGCCTTCAGGGCGCTTCCCTCCAGTCCCCAGTCGCCGTCAACCGCGATACCCAGGTGACCTAACATGTTCACCGTCACATCGGTAAGATTGATGGGGTAAAAAGGATGGCGTTCAACAGCCGATCCCATCAGCTCGCCATCGTGCCCTTTGCCGCTGTAATCTTTTACGGTATTGCCTCTTAATTCGTCCATCTTCAGGTATAATTCCAGCGAAGACAAATCAGGATGGTCGCTTTGCTCAATATCACGCAGGTACATGTATTTTCGCAGGTTTTCCTGGGAAACGATGCGTGTCCAGATACGAAATTCGTTGAACGAACCTGCCCAGTTGGGACCTCCGTCCGGGTAGGATTCCGTTCCTTCCTGCGCCAGACAGATATAATTGTATGGTGAGGTCATACCGTCGGCCGCCTGGTAAAAAACCGCCTCCTCGCTCACCAGCTCTCCGTCCTGGTATAGCAGACATCCCTGCGTTTTCTTAAAGGACACAGCCACATGGTGCCAGTTGCCATCTTCAATCGGAACGTCACAATTAATATCATAGCGTTGCCGTTTGTCATTGGCAAAATTATACCTCCAGCCGGAACCCCGGCGGCAGATGACAAACCCAGGGTTGGCGCCTGAACCCCAGTCTTTGTCGCCCACGAGGGGAGGATCACTGCTGTTGGGTCCGGGTTTGATCCACATTTCGAGGGTATACTCATCCATGCCCTGCAGCGGCGTTCCGGCAATCGGAATTCTCACATAGGTTTTGGAAGCGCCCCTGTTAATTTTCAAAATATTATCGGCACTGACAACCGGATCCAATTTTTCAGCATTCAGTACTTTGTTGTCAATTCCATCGCCCGATAAGATGATTGGAACATCCGTCTCTTCCAGCGTATTGTTGGTCTTTATCCCCGATTCCGTTCCGCCATGGGTTGAAACAAAGAAGATCGCCCAGTCCTCGTTTTTGTAGGTTTCCCTCGATTGGATGGCCGTCTGAAGTTCAGCAACCAGATTGTCGATTTGCTGGACCGCGAGCACATACTGTGCCTGACGAAGCTGATACCCCACAGTTTCTCCCGCTTCCCGCGGACCGCAAAACTGGACGAAGGTCACATCCACATCCGGCTGCTTCACGAACTCAAGCGATTTTGAAAGCGCTTCCTCATCCGAAGAACAGGCCACTTTGTGGTCGGCCGCGGCATTCAGTTGCGTGTTTATTTCCGCGTCACGCACCACGGAAGCGATGATCGTACCGGAACTCGCCAATTTAATCCGGCTGACCACCGAAGGGTAGGCATCGAAGTGATTGCCTGAAAACGAATTTTCGTTGATAGCCCCGTGTTTTTCTGCCGATACGCCGGTGAGCAGGGTTGCCCATCCGGTCGATGGATAAGCCGGCAAACCGCCGTAGCCCGACAGGTGGTAGGTCGCGTTGTCGATCAGTTTATCAATCGACGGCGTTGACGCATAATCAATGGCGGTGCTGATCATCCCGTCCACGCCGATCACTAAAATCTTGTTTTCCTTTTCAGAGGCAGCAAAAGCACTCCCGGCATTTACCGCCACGAAAAACAGACTCAGGAAATAATTCAATACGTGTTTCATTTTCTTACTTATATAAACGGATGATATAACTTCCGGGACGGCCCAGAATAAAATTGAAACTCTCACTTTCATAGCTGACGTTTTCTCCATCCACGATGGCCCAGGTACAGTAAGTTTCCGACTTCTGAACAGGAAAATCCACGCGCCAGATTTCGCCCTCGGCAGTATCGTCAACAAAGACGCCTTTAAAGCCCATTGAACGCGATTTGGTAAAGTCAATGCGATCTCCCGGCAGGGCGACTCCATCCAGATAGCCGACAAAAAGGATTTGGTCCGGCGAATCGGCCACGCGCTCGATGACCGGTTCCTGCGCCATCCCCGACGACCAGGAAACCACCTCGTATTCCTTGAACTCGATAATGATGGCATCTTCGATCGTTCTGCTTCCGGACGTATTGGATATCTTTATGTCAAAATGATATTCCCCTGTGGCAATGTTGTTCCCTTCCTGAACTTCAATCTGTCCGGTATCTTCATTCACCGATACGGCAGGTAATTCGACCGTGTCGGTTTTCAGGAGCAGTTCTTCTTCCGTTTCATCTCCGGTAACTGGCTCGGTATAACGAATGACGTCGATCATCTCCCTAAGCGCCGAGACGTCTCCCCCACTCGTTTCGGAAACGTGAACGATCTCGAACTTCAGGGGCAAGGTTGAACTGGAAAACTGAAATTCTCCAATGGTTTCCTTCATCCCCGCAATGGCATATTGTTTTCTGTTTTTGTAATTGATGTCGGGAGCGAGACTCCCCGGTTCGGGAATATCGACACAACTGTAAAGCCAGAAAATTGTGAACACGACTATTCTGACAGCGCTCCATCGTGCTACTTTTATTCTCGTGTATTTCATGCGTTTATTTTTTAGTTTTAATTGCCGCATGGAATTCGCAGGTCTCATAGAATCATTTCTATTTGGATTCCGCGAATCATGCTCATTCCATTCCTGCTGTTAATTAAATCCGAAAACGTGCATATATGAATCCAGTACATGAACAACCCCGTTGACAGATCTGAGATTGGAAGCCACCACCAGCGCCGACTGGTACTGTGCGTCACCTCCGCCTTCGCTTTTGTCCAGCGAAAAAACAATGTATTTCGCCCCCTTATTGAGGTTGCCCAGGTAATCCTCCTGTAAGAGGTTGAAACGCGCGCGTTTCCCTCCCAACGTTGTTGTGTAACTATAGGCTGTTGACAAATCTTCACGAAGGATTCTCTGGCCGGGGATGATATAGTCTTTCAACATCCCGGAGATTTTTTCCATTTCTTCGTCATTGATCTCCGACAACGACGCGGGTCTCTTGTCGGGATCGGTAAAAATCAAGCTAAAATAATGATGGATTGAGTAGTCGCGCGGAGCCAGAAACGTGTTTCCTGTGGCATTCACATCACCTTCGAGCCCGCAAATTTTAATAAGCGCCACGAGCGTATCGTAGTCGGCACCGCAACGCTCCAGGTAATCCATGGTGGAAACTCCCAGTTCCCCCACACTTTCATCGAGGATACCACCGTCCGCGAAATAATCATTCTTGCATCCCCAGGCGAGAAAAAGGAGTATACCTGCTATTCCTATTAATGATTTCATACTGTAATAATTTATTTTTTAATGGTAGTATGGAACTCCATGTTGCTGAAAATTATTATACTGCCCTCGTGCGTTGTGAAGCAACATGTTCGTTTCATATCTTTCTTTTTTCGGTTATCATTGATCTGCATCTCCATTTCTACCGGTTGAATTGCCAGTAATAAGTTTGGGTCATGTTCGGGTTATTCTCGAAAGCCTCGTCATCGACCGGATGAAATCCTGCTCCCTGTTCTTCATCTTCTTTCGAGATAAACGGGTTAAACTCATGAAGACGTCCCAGGCGAACCAGGTCGTAAACCCGGTGATACTCGCCAAGCAGTTCGCGGCGTCTTTCTTCAAATACCTGTTCAATAATCATCGACTGATCTTCTTTGGAATAATTGGAGATTCCTGCCCTCGTGCGTATTCTGTTCAGATTCTCCAGCGCCGCGGACAAGTTGTTTAACCGGGCATCGGCTTCGGCTTTCAGCAGCAGCAGGTCGGCATAACGGAAAACCGGAACCGGTGAATCCATTTCAGTGTAGGTTCGGTCCTTCTCTTTTCGAAATTTGGCAAACATAATTCCACGTTCCCCATTTTGAAGCGGGTCGGCAAATATCGGCCTCAGTTCGTTTGAACTCACCGAATAATCAATGCTCTGGAAAAACTCCGGCACACGCTTGTCGGAACGATCGTTGGCATAATCGGGAAAGATTTCCAGAATTTTTGACCGTGGAACGGCCAGCGACAGGGTGCCTCTCGGGATGTACGGATTGATTAAATAATAGGTCAGAATGTGTCCGTAATAATCGGAATATTCTCCGTCATCCTTGTCGTAGTACATTTCGAACACCACTTCTTCTGTTTCCCCTTTATCGAACAAATCGCGGAAACCCTCTACCGGAGTCAACTCGTAATTCCCCGAGTCCATGATTTTCTGGATCGCATCTGAAGCTTTTTGATACTCTTCGAGCCACATATACGCGTGTGCTTCCAGCGCCAGGGCAGCTCCTTTTGTCCCACGCGAGCGGGATTCCTTAATGGTCCCTTCGTAATCCCACGGCAGATCGGGAATCGCTTTTGCCGTTTCTTCCACGACCATCATCATGACCGAATCGAGCGGAGTGCGGCCCAGCGGGTTCACATTGCGCGACGTGAGGTTGACAGGAACATCGCCCCAAATCCGCGCCGCATAAAAATGCGACATCGCACGCAAAAAGCGGGCTTCTGCCAGTAATTCGGTCTTTTTGTCCTCCGTCAGGTCATCGGTAATCTCAGGGATTCTTTCCAACACCAGATTACATTGCTCAATGACGCGGTAAAAAAGTCGCCAGTTATTTAAAGGCTGCAATTGCGACCGTTCGATCAAATGGTTCTCAAAATAGGCCTGCCAGTCACCGTCATTGTCCGGTGTAATCCAATCACCCGAGCGGCCGTCACCCCAGAAATAATAGTCGCCCCAGGATCCGTTTCGCGAGGTGGAAGGCGTGTCGTCTTTGGTCAGCCCGGATAGTCCACGACGGAAAATCGCAAAAGCGATGGACACTGCGCCTTCCGCATCACTCCCATTTTGCCAGGCCTGATCTTCGGTGACCGTATTGATCGGCTCTTCGTCGAGCCAGCCTTTGCAGCCGCTTGTCAAAAGAACCAGAACACTGAATGCGATAATTGAAATCTTCTTTATCATTCTGTTGTTTTTTTGAACGTGAATTATAAACCGAGAGAAACTCCGAACAAGAGCATTCGTCTCATCGGATAACCCTCCGAATCGTCAAACCCTTCTACCTTTATTAACTCTGCGTCCGGTCCGCTGTAGTTTTGAAATGTGACCACATTATCCATCGTACAGTAAAGCCGTGCCGAAACAAAAGGCAAATGGCTCAGCAACTGTTTGCTCAGGCTGTAGGAAAGCGTCACCGTTTTTATTTTGAAATAGGAACCGTCTTCAACGTATTCCGAATCCTGCGTGAAAATCTGCGGAACATCGCTCCAGGGGTTGAGTGTCGGAAATCTGGCATTGTCACCGCTGCGCTCCCAAATCAAATAATTGTCAAAATCGGGCAACGAACCGTTCCCCGCGAAACCTCTGCCGAGGCTCAGCCGCTCGAGTAACTCGGTGTTCACGATGTCCCGGCCCATTACAAACGTGGAAACCACATTCAAACCAAACCCTTTATACGAAAAATCGTTGGTCCAGCCACCCGTCCACTTCGGGTTGGGGTCTCCCGCGAAAATACGGTCATTCACATCAATCTTGTAGTCATTGTTCTGGTCTTTGAAATGACGGTCACCGACTGCAAGCTTTTTATCCTGCAAACCTACCAGTCGATTGCCTGTTTTCGGGTTCACCGGAATTTCGTTTTCCGTTTGGTAAATTCCCTGCGACTCGTAAAAGAAGAAGCCATTCAGCGGGTTTCCCACCCGGACAATGGAGCCGAAGTCCTGCCCGGACTCACTGGTCTTTTTAATGTCTGCGTTCCCGTCGGGAAGGGCGACTACCCGGTTTTTGTTATACGCGAAGTTCAATCCCATCGACCAACGCACGTTCCTGCCAAGCTGAAGATTGGTGTTCACGGTGAATTCAAGTCCCCGGTTCAGGACATTCGCGGCATTCCGGTACACTTCGTTATACCCGGACGTGGTTGGCAAGGCCGTCGTCATCAAAAGACCTTTGGTGAATTTCTCATACGCGTCGAAAATAAATTCGACTTTGTTCTTGAACAGCGACAAGTCAACACCCACATTGGCCATTTCACTTTTCACCCAGGTCAAATCTTCATTTTTGAAGCCGTTGAACCAGGTAGGCGTATATCCGCCAATCCCGCCATAGGTGATGTTCAGCAACGAATTATAACGGTCCAGTTCGCCACCGTCCATGACCCCCAATGCCAGGTAGTTGTTGTCCCAGGTGGTTCCGGACAAACCATAGCTAAATCGCAGTTTCCCACTGCTCAGCCAGTCCAGACCCGCCAGCAATTTCTCGCGGGCGAAATTCCACCCGGCCGAAACGGACGGGAAATATCCCCAGCGGTTTGCCTTTCCAAACTTCGATGAACCATCGGCCCGGAAGGAGGCGCCAATCATGTATTTTTGACTGAAGGAATAATTCAGGCGGCTGAAATACGATAACATGGTACTGGCCGTGTAGTCGCTTGTCCCAATATTGTTACTCCTGCTCCAGTCCACCACCTGTGATAGCGTTGGTTTGCTGCTGACGCTGTTCACCTTCGTAATTTTTGACTCCGTTTTTTCCGCGCTTTGCCCCAACAGCAACTGGAGACTATGGTTCTCCCCAAACTTGGGTGTAAACGTTAAGGTATTCTGAAAAAGCACGTTTTGTGATTCTCCCACGTTGCTCTCGTTTGAAGCGTACAGCGTTCTGCGCGACTTACCGAATTTGTCACGCATCTCACGGACATATTCCAAACTTAAATTGACGTTGTAGGCCAGGCTGCTCAGGATATTCAACGTGGCATCGGAGCTAAACCGAATCCGGTCATTCAGGTTCGAGTCGTAACCAATTCCATACACATCGGTGCCGCGAACCAACGGATCATCAGGCAAAGGCAGCAGCGAGGAATAGCTGGCTGTCAAGGCATCGGGGTTCTTGCTTTGGTCGTTGCTGGCTGACAAGGCATCGGGATTCTTGCTTTGGTCGGTGCGTGAAACCGCCAATGTGTTGTTCACCACCAGCGCGTTGTTCAGCGCGTTAAAGCTGGTGTTGGCCATGATATTGTACCGTTTGAACCCGGTATTGAACAGAATCCCTTCACTGTCCATGTAGCCCATGCTCACGCTGTATTGTCCGAAGTCGCCCGCCCCGCGAACAGAACCGTTGTAGTCCTGCGTCACCGAGGGATTATACAGGTATCCCTGCCAGTCGGAAGAGTTGTTGTAAAAGGGGTTCGTGACATCGGTATACATGTCGGGCATATAAATGCCGTAGGGCGCATACAGTTCGTAGAGGCGGGCAACCTGTTCCCGTTCTTTCCGGCCTCCCGCCACATCCTGCAACTGCGGGACGAAGTTAATGCCGTAACGTGCGTTAAAACTAATTTGCGTACGGCCTCTTTTCCCCTTTTTGGTCGTCACCAAAATAACCCCGTTTGCAGCCCTTGAACCATAAATGGCCGCAGCAGAAGCATCTTTCAGCACGACAATGTCTTCAATATCGTTCGGATCCAGGTCGGCCAGAACGTTGGTGCTGGTGATGGCAAAATCATCGCTGGTTCGCGAAATAATCGGAACGCCGTCGATCACGTACAGCGGTTCAGACAGGACAGAGCCGTCGTCACGGCTCACAGCCGCCAGCCCGCGAATAATAACCGTCGGCGATGCGCCGGGTTCTCCCGAGTTTAACTGGATGTTTACCCCGGCAACCCTCCCCTGCAACATCGACTCAAACGATTCGGAAGCCTGTGTTTCCGTCATTTTGTCCATCTTCACGGTGGAGACCGAACCGGTGACCTCACTTTTTATCTGTGTTCCATAGGCAACAACCACGACATCATCTATTTGCTTCGTATCTTCCTGTAGTTTAATCAACAGCTCTTTCCTGGCGTCGACCACAATTTCCCGGGTCTGGAATCCAATAAAGGAGCATATAATCACGTCGCCCGGGTTCAGTTTCAGCTTAAAAACTCCGGAAACATCGGTTACAGTTCCTTCCGTCGTCCCCTTTTTCATAATAGTTGCCCCAATCAGTGGTTCCCCTGTGCTATCGGTGACCTTCCCGGTCATGATATCCTGTGCGATAACCAGGAATGGCAACATAAACAGGATGAAAAGAAAACCAGCTCTTTTTATGACTATTCCCATTTGATTTAATTTTTCAAGATCGTTATGTAGTAAATTCTTGTTCAAAAAACTTTCCCCGAGTTTAATTTGACCAATAGCTATTTTGGCTTAAGGAATTATCTTCGATGCTTGCCTG
>CAZOYZ010000048.1:0-18403 GCA_964584045.1 uncultured Prolixibacteraceae bacterium
GCATATCGTCAGTTTTTTCTTTTATTCTCCGTTTTCTAGTTTTTAACAGGTAAGTAGCGTTATTGTTTTTTGAGCTCGGTATGATTGATCAGTTGGACTGTACCTTCTTCATCATGATCATGATTTGCACGAGTGTTCCCAGATCAACTGATGGGCAACAGAGAGCTGTTTCACTTGGGGGTGGCCCTTTTAACATGAAAAAGGACACCTGCAAGGGTATCCTTTTTGAAGGGTGGAAGATCGGGTTCTGTTTTTCAGAGTGAAAAATTTCTTAACTCGTTGAAAATCAATTGCCATTTTTTTGATTTTTTGTGTCATTGCTATGTAAACGTGTGTTGATTTGAAAATCAATTATTTAGCTTATTTCTTAATTCCATAACTTCGTTCTTTAGTCGAATGATTTCTTCAAGCGCGGCTATATATTTTTGCTCTAAAGTCAAGTTTTCTTGTTTTGCTTTATATTCCATTCTCGATTCATTGAATGTTGATAAATGATCTCTTGTCTGAGGTTCCAATGAATCAAAAAAAGTTGAAATATCTACACTTAATACTTTAGCAATTTTATGAAGATCAGGTATTTTAACTGTTTTTATTTTTCCTTTCTCGATATCATAAATACCCTGTCCTGGATTTTTTCCCTTCCTCCCAATAGCTTTCGCCAGGTCTTGTGCGGACATTCCCTTTTCTTCTCTTAAAAGTTTGATTTTTACCCCTATATCGCCCATAAAGAAATTTTATAAAGAAAAACACAGTAAATAAATTGGATTTCTTGTTTCACTTTACTATGTTTGTATCAGTAATGATAAAACGTTAATCAAATATGATCAAAGATACAAACAAGTATGAAGAAACACCTAAAAAGTTTCGAATCAAAGAATTTTTAGATATGCTCCCATATAAGGAACGTATTGCTGCAAACAAAACGATACCAGCCATTTTAGGTATATCTGTCCCGACTTATAACAGAATTGTTTATGCAGATATCTATTCTGCGCAGGAAATTTCTGCCACGAATCTCTTACAGCTCGCCAGATACTTTAAATGCAGTCCTGAAGAACTTTTTACTTCTCCGCCTCAAAAATTTGAATTCGATTCAATAATTGTTTGTAAAGATCTTAACTTAATCAGATAAAGATATTTCTTAAAATCCTTGAAATTAATCCCTCTAAAGTATGAAATTAAGAAACACCGAAACCTACCGCTCCGCGGACGATCGCGACGCAATGTTTCGCGAGAAAGGAAAAGAAAAAGGGGAAGTTCTTACTAAAGAAAAAAAAGAATATTCAATTGCCCTATTAAATCAGGTTGAGTTTCAATTTCCTAAATGCCACAAGCGATTAAAGGAACTTTATGGTCACAGCAGGGATTACTTGTTCCTCGCATCACGTCGTTTTTCAAAATGCAATTGCGGAAATTACGATCATATCCTTGATATCGATTCAACCGGTTACATTCATGTAGAATTCATTACCTGTCCTATGAGGGGTGAATGTCTTGATGAAGGTGTCATCTGCATGCCGGAGATTGAAACGGGTCTTACTCCAACTGAAAAGGAGGTACTAAAGCTTCTATCTATCGGAAAACAAAATCAAGAAATTGCTTCAGAACTCTTTATCTCAATCGAAACGGTCAAGTCACACATACAAAATATGATGCGGAAACTTGAACTGCCCAACCGGGCAGCCCTGGCCAGCTTTGCAACGAAAATCAATATATGAATGAAATTTTCTGGTAACGAAAGCAATAGAGGGGTAGAATCCTGATCGGTGCCCCTTTAACCTAAAAACCCATCGTTATGAAGATCTATATATCAGGCAAAATTACGGGACTTCTTCCCGAAGAATACAAACCAAAGTTTGAAGCAGCCGAAAAGGCCCTTATCGATGCCGGGATCTCGGCAGAAAGTATTGTCAATCCCATCCGGTTAAATATCCCCATTGAAGGATCCTGGAGTGAGGCTCTGCAGATTTGCATGGACGCCATGAAGTCCTGCACGGCAATCTATATGCTGCGCTGTTGGGAAGACAGTTTTGGCGCCCGTCACGAACTTACCCAGGCAGGGATACAGCGGAAGGATATCTACTTCGAAGAGTCGAACGACATTGAAATGATCCGGGAATGTATCAGAACAGGAGTACTATTATGAGAAGATCAACCGCTTAGGCGAGGTCTCCGGAAACCTGATACCAGGTACTGGGTTCCCAGGACGTGAAAACCGAAAGATCGTGAGTTAACCCTTTTGTTTTCCCGGGAAAAGGCGGCTAACCGCTAACTACCAATTCCGCCGCCTTTTTCTTAACTATTTAAAACAGATGATAAAAAGCAATACTTTAACCAGGGACGATTTGAAAGCAGGAATGCCCTTTGTATTTGTCAAAGGATCCTACATCTCACCGACGTTGTTTATGATGCCAGGCACAAACAAGAATATTCCGCTTTATCGAAAAGATGTTGGTATATGTTACTGCTTTATCCGGAGGATTACCAGGTCCGGATTTTATTTCTACAGTAATTTTTTCGATCGCATTGTGAAAGGGAAGATCCCATTCAGTAAATGTATCAAAATTCAAACCTGATTAAAAATGTATTCTCAGGATGCCAGAAAATTTATCATCAAGCTGATCCGGATCCAGAGAAAACTATACCGAAAAGGGTACCGACGAACCGATCAGCCTGCCGTGAAAGAAAGCATTATTTATCTTAACAGGTACTTGAACTATTATCGGTACAACGATGAACAAATGAAAAGCTTTTTCAAACGGAACCTTGATCGTATCCGCATCCTGATCCCGCATCAATACTATTCGGGATATAAGAAATTGCTAGATGAGTTTTATAACCTGCAAAATATTAAGTAAAGAATTATGGAAATTTTAGGTCTTACATTGATATTGGTAGCCTTGATTTTCTTGTTCATTGACAGAATTATAAATAAACCAAAAAAACTATGAAACCAACCAGCCCTATGGCCTTCCCTGGTGATCAGGTGATGGTCGAAAACTATAAATGCCGGACAAATCCGAAACCGATTGAAAAAGGAAGAGTACTGGAAACCAGAACAAAGTGGCTTAGCCCATTACGGTGCCATCACATGTATCGTGTCAAGCTTGAACGCAGGAACAACACCGGTGATCGGATTGAACTTGACATCCAGGATCACAGGATTAAGAAAAATCTTGAAATACTTAAAAAAATTAACCATGTACGGAACCTGTAAAAAATGTGGATGCACCGATGACAATGCTTGTTGGCACCCGGAACATGGCCCCTGTTGGTGGGTCGATGATAACCACGACCTATGCAGTCACTGCTATATTGAAGATTGGGCAGACGATCCTGAAACAATACATCCTACCGATAAAAAATCAGAACCATGAATAATGTAATTTGGGTCGGCACAAACGAAAATGTCCTCCATGATCCGGAATCGGGGACAACCATTATTGAAGTTTTATTTCCTAAGGGATTTCAATTAAATGATTATGATCCGGATCAAAATCTCATTGAAATTGAGAATTGCAACAACGGTGAACGATTTTGGATCAATCCGTTTCATCTGTTCAAACGTGATCTCAGAAAAGGTATAAAAAAGAAGGTGGTCGATATTTATCCATTGAATCCTCATATGTATAATGCTTATTTATCAAAATTTAATGGAATCATCCGGCGCAAAAGATGTTACCTGCAGGCTATATTTCTCCGGTATGGTGAAATAGAACCATTCAACTTAAAGACAGATTATCCAAAACTTAAAGATCTAAACTATCAAGGGTTATATATTATTCCTGAGCCAAAACCAGATAAATAAGACGATCTCCCATTTTGATCTCAAACAATCGTAACCCTGTAACATTGTAACCGCTATGTTTATTGATCAGCAAGATATTCTTGATACTACGTCCGGAGGACTCGATATTATTTATTATTACTACCCGCAGGCAAAGGAAGCCCAGGGTAAAGCCGATAAACGCTTTAAGATACGTGACGAACGCACGCCGTCGGCAAGCCTGAAGCAACTAAGCGACGGAGTTTGGGTTGTTACCGATTTTGGCGGCGATCAGGTACCCCGCAACGGGATCCAGGTTTGCCAAAAAGAGGAAAACCTTACCTTTCGTGAAGCGATCGTCGTCCTGGCCGATCGCTATGGTATCGGGGGCATACAATCCGAAAGGAATAAACCCGACTTTGAAAAGCGACCGGCCAAACCGGAAGAACAGGAAGGGGAATATTATTTCGATCTAAAAAAAGAGCTTACCGAAAACGAGCTGCAGGTACTTGGTCCAAAAGTTACCCAGGAAGTATGCAACCGCTACTTTGTATATTCCTGCAACAGCATAACCTATATCAAGAACCGGGAAGCGCTGATCACCAAATCGACCGAAAATTATCCCATATTCATCGTTGACCATGGTGACTGGAAGAAGATCTATGAACCCCTGAACCCGGAAAAACAGTACCGGTTCAAACATTCAGGAAATAAGCCCAAAGACTATGTCAATGGCCTCGAACAATTAAACAAGGCTTATGAAAAATACCGTGATCAGCAAATGAACGAACCGTCTGAAGAAGACGATGATAAACCCAAAGACATTAAAAAGCTTAGTGAAGCGATCCTTTGTTCCGGCGAACGGGATGCACTGAATGTTGCCGGCTACGGTTATTACCCAGTATGGCTGAACAGCGAAACTGCCGAATTGAGTCCGAAAGCCTATAAAGAGATCACGCGATGTGTCGACACGCTTTATAACCTTCCGGATATCGACGAAACAGGCAAGCGGGCGGCCATTAAACTAGGTATGAAATACCTGGACGTTCACCACATCTGGCTTCCTGAAACGCTCAGTAATTATAAAGACAACAGGGGTAGACCACGTAAGGACTTTCTTGATTACATACAGCTCTATCCGAAAGATTACGATTTCAAAAAGCTGATCAATGTTGCCAAACCCCTGCGGTTTTGGAAGGTCGAAATATCAAAACAGCAGGGAACAAGATATAATATGGTTACTGCCAATACCCGGTTTTTCCTGCAATCGAACGGATTCTATCAGATCGAGAATAAGAATTCGAAAACAGGACAAATGTTTGTCCATGTGACGGGTAATGTTGTCCGTGAGATCCAGCCAAAAGATATCAAAGCTTACCTGATCGACTTTTGTGAGAAACAATACCTGAATAATGAAGTTCTCGAGCTCGTTTTAAATACTAACCGGCTTTCAGATGCGACCCTTCAGGGCCTTCGTCAAATCGATATTGACTTTTCAAACTGCGATCACGATTCGCAATACCTGTTCTTCAAAAACAAAATTTGGAAAATAACGAAGGATGAGATTTATGAATACAGACCTGGTGAAGTTGACAGGTTTGTCTGGACAGAAACAGTTGTGGATCACAACGTCAAGAAACTGGATGACTTTTTTAAGATCACCCAGGATAAAGAAGGCAATTATGATATCGAGATCCTGAAGGCGCCTTCGAAGTTCTTCTGCTATCTCATCAACGCATCCCGCGTGCACTGGAGGAAGGAACTTGAAGAACGCTTTGAAAAAATGACGGAGGAAGAACAGGAGAAATACCGGCACGAAAACAAATTCGTGATCGACGGGAAGAACCTGATGCCGGATGAAATCTACGAGCAAAAACAGCATCTTATCAATAAGATTTTCAGCATAGGTTATCTGCTTCACCAATATAAGAATCCGTCAAAGCCCTGGGCGATCTACGCGATGGACAATATCCTGGGAGAGGAAGGAGAAAGCAATGGCCGGTCCGGAAAATCATTCTGCTATACTGCACTGCGCTTTTTCATGAAATCGACCGTGATCCAGGGACGTAACAGGAAGGTAACGGAAAATCCTCACATTTACGACCGGGTAACAGAGCATACCAAATACATCATCGTGGATGATGCACACTATTACCTGGATTATGATTTCTTTTTCGACAGCATCACCGGCTCACTGATCGTCAACCCGAAGAATAATCAGAGTTATGAAATCCCATTCGATAAAAGCCCAAAATTTTGCTTCACTTCAAACCACGCACTCCGTAACCAATCTGCTTCGCTGAGTGCCCGTATCCTGTATGCCGTTTTTTCCGATTATTATCATGAGAAAACAGAAAGTAACGGGTATCGTGAACTCCGGAAAATCAGCGACGACTTTGGGAAAGAGCTATTCAAGTACAACTACACAGAGGAAGAATGGAATGCCGACTTTAATTTCTTCGCCCAATGCATCAAATTTTATTTGTCAGTACCCGGGTCACAGAAAGTAAGCCCGCCAATGGGGAACGTTAACCTCCGGAACTTACTGGCCGAAATGGGTCAGGCCTTTAAAGACTGGGCCGATGCCTATTTTGCGATCGATCCGGATACGAAAGCAGGCGATAATGTAAACCGCCTGATCCCGAAAGACGAGGCACTGGGTAACTTTAAACTTAAAACAAATACGACAGGATGGACTACTAATAAATTTACGAAATGTCTGATTGCATACTGCCGTTTTTATGACTACACCTATAACCCAAAAGCCTTCCAGAACAGCCAGGGCCGTATTTCAAAGAAGGTTGAAGGAGAGACCAAGGATATGATCTATATCCAGACTATTCATGAAGAACTGAACCCGGCCGACCTGTCCGACGATTCAGGATTTGACCCGAAAAACAAAGAAGATTTACCATTCTAAATGAAAACTCCAATTACGTATTACGGTGGAAAGCAAACCATGACGGATGAGATCATAGCGATGATCCCTTCTCACAGAATTTATTGCGAGCCGTATTTCGGCGGAGGTGCTGTATTCTTTGCAAAACCTCCTTCAAAAATTGAAGTGATCAATGACATCAATAAAAAGTTGATCAATTTTTATCAGGTCTGTCAGACAGATTTTGATAAGCTGAGTCAGATGATCCGGAATACAGTTCACTCCGAAACCCTTTTCCTGATTGCGAAGGATATTTACAATGAGCGCACATCCAGCGACAGGATCTCGCAGGCATGGGCCATATGGTTAATGTCACATACCTCTTTTAACGGATCTTTTCACGGAGGATGGAAATGGTGCAATGGATCTGCCGGAACAAACGTCGCCAGGGTTCTCGAGGCCAAAAGAAACAATTTTTCTGACGCTCTTTTTGAACGCCTTAAGTACGTTCAGATTTCAGCACGTGATGCCATCCGTGTGATCATTGATCGTGATTCTGCAGAGACTTTTTTCTACCTAGACCCCCCCTATCCCGGGAACTATCAGGGGCATTATACCGGCTTCAAAATGGCTGAATTCGTGAGTCTTTTAGATGTTTTATCAGGCATCAAAGGAAAGTTCATCCTTTCGAACTACTGGAGCCAGACATTAAGGTATTACATCACGAAAAATCAATGGCAATATCGGAAGCGGACTATGCATCTCGGAACGAATGTCAACTCAGACAGGATACGAAAGAATATCAGAAACAAAACTACCAAAGAAGAAATCCTGGTATCGAATTATATCATCTCCAGAAACTTATTTGACTAAAGCTTAACAGTATGAACTCAACGACAGATCCATATACGCGTAAAGTTTTCGACTTCCTGGATAAGATTCCATGTGGTAAAGTCTATACAGTTGACAAGATATGCACCCAGCCCAACCGTGAAAAATTCATAGCAGCCATAAAACTCTATATCGATACTTGGGCATATGGCGGCGGTGTCTCATTCCTTACCGAAACCTATGAGCGCTTTCATAAAATCCGGATCCCTGACGAAGCAATAAAAGCACTAAATAACCAATAGTATGAAAAAATTTGAACAGCTAAATATATTCGGATCAAAGCGTCTTGAATTTAATGAGCAAATTCAGCTTACGATCGACAGCTTAAGTATTCACGGTCCAAAACATGATCATTGGGCAATGGCATGGAGCTGGGGAAAAGATAGCACAACCCTTGTAACGCTTGTCACACAACTAATCCTATCCGGACAAGTCAAGGCTCCAAAATCACTGACAATTCTTTGCGCGGATACCCGTATGGAGTTAATTCCTCTCTGGCTGTCGGCGCTAAAGATTATCGAAAAACTAAAAGAATTTGGGATCGATATCAAGGTTGTGATGGCTCCCCTTGATGACCGGTATTTTGTCTACATCCTTGGCCGCGGTGTTCCTCCGCCTTCCAATACATTTCGCTGGTGCACCGGTCAAATTAAAATTGAACCGATGGAAGCTGCCTTAAAAGATCTATACAACCAGGTCCGGCAAAAAATATTGATGCTTACTGGGGTCCGGCAGGGAGAAAGCGCGATCCGTGACGGGCGTATCGCTATGAGCTGCAGCAGGGACGGCGCCGAATGCGGCCAAGGATGGTATCAAACCGGCTTAGACAGTGATATATGCAGTACCCTCGCACCCATTCTTCATTGGCGGGTATGCTCGGTATGGGACTGGCTCAAAATATTTGCTCCGTCAAAACAATACGGAGAATGGCCTACCCAATTATTAGCCGATGCCTATGGCGGTGATGAAGCGGAAGAAATCAACGCCCGGACCGGTTGTATTGGCTGCCCGCTTGCACAAAAAGACAAGGCCCTGGAATATATCATCAAAATACCGGTATGGAAATACTTAACCCCGCTAATGGGACTTAAACAAATCTATCGTGAAATGAGAAAACCGCAATACCGTTTGCGGAAAGACGGGGCAATTAAGAAAGACGGAACACTGGCAAAAAATCAACAGCGGTTAGGGCCTTTAACCATTGAGGCCAGGCGAAAGTTCCTGTTCAGGATTCTAAAAATTCAAAAAAAAGTGAACCAGGCAGCGGTCCAGAAAAACCGGCCCAAGATCAACATCCTGAATATACATGAAGTAATCCGCATCAATGAACTAATCGCAACCAATACCTGGCCAAACGGATGGGACGGAACCGAAATAACCGGAGACATTCTTCTGGACAAAAAGTACAATGACGGATCCGTAATGAGGGTGCTCTTTGACGAATTGAGAACTAAATCAATAAATCATTAACCAGATATGAAAAGATTTACACCGGAAGAAGATCAATATATCAGGGATAATTATCTGAACATGACTGGGATGGAATTATCCGCAAATCTCAATAGATATTTTTCATCAATATACGGGCGTATGTGCAGACTTGGACTTACAGTTCCTGAAGAAATAAAGAATGAAAGATTCAGAAAAGTATACAGACATCTTGAGGAATCAGGTAAATCTTACCGCTTTCAAAAGGGCCTTATTCCGGCCAACAAAGGGAAAAAGATGCCACCTGAATTATACGATAAATGTAAGAAAACCATGTTTAAACCGGGGAATATTCCGGCCACTTGTAAACATTTCGGGAAACCATATTTACACACCAGAAAAAGAAAATCAGGATATATTGAAAAAATTTGGCTGATACAAGAATCAACGAATAAACGATCTGCATACCTGTCTTATCTCTGCCGGATAAACGGCATCGATCTTACAGGTAAAATACCGCTTCTGAAACCCGGGTTTGATCATATCCGGACTCCAACACTTGACGACATTGAGATAATAACATACGAAGAAAACTTAAAGCGAAATACATTCCATCGATATCCGGATGAACTGGTAAGACTGATACAGGTAAAAGGAGCATTGCAAAGACAAATCAATAAAATCAAAGAAAAATGAGCAATACAGGAATCACGTTAGTGGATGTCCGGTCCGAGGCGATGGACACCATAAAGAAGCTTAAAAATAAGGAAATAGATTTGAAAGCAGCCCATGAGATTAAAGGATTGCTGGATACGATCGTCGATGTGGCCAAAACCCAGGTCGAGTTCATCAAAGCCATTCCTGATGATATGAAAAAGGATCTTAAGACAGAAGGGATTCAGGCCATTGCCGGGACTTTGAAAGACCGGGATGTAGAGCTTGATTTATCGCTTCATCAGATCGAGCAATCCCGGAACACTTATGTAAGGAAGATATGAACAAACCCAAAATAAACGATATGAGAAAAATTGAAGACATTTTAATTGATGCCTCTGAGGGGAATATCCCCTCACACGAGGAATGCTATTATACTTTACTGGCACTCCGGGCAAAACTCCATTTTCTGTACTCTGATCTGCAGAAAATTGCAGAAGCATACGAAAAACAAAACGACAAGTTGTTGAAGTTAAATATTCATTTGAGAGCAGGATCCGAGGAAAAGGTCATAGCCGACCGGATGGCCTTTAAAAGACAGGATCCGTTAACCTGGTTAGGTGAAAGCGGGATCCCTTTCTCTCCGGAAAATAAAAGATGGAGAAATATGGCTGATGTCATTTTGAAAAAAGTCGAAGAGAAATACGGAAAACTGAAATAGTATTTCAATGGGAAATAGTCAGTTATTAATATTATATAAGATCGAAACCGGGAAAGATGCGCGATGGGTTGAATTCGGCGCTCATCGAAGTAAAGGCCGGTGGATACTTGATGTTGATGACGAAGAAATGTTTGCCACACTTGGCCGGAATTTCTGTATTGACATCCCGGACATGGACTACATTGTATGGATGGAAGAAAAAGTATTGGAACTTTTAAATCAATAATTTATGGACGAAAAGACAAAACAAATGTTAATCGACGCCGGCATGCAGGCGCATATCGACATTTTTGAAATAACAAAATCAGGCTATGCCGGTGTACTGCCAGGCACTGGTATGATCGTCGATCGACGCGAACACCCGGAAGCCATCCCGGTTCCGAGAAACGATTATTTTGGAATCCCCGAACCTAAAGAAATAAGGAAGGAAGAGAACTTATGAAAATAGGAACAAAGTCAGTATTGTTTGGGGCACATTGTTTCCTCATTCATCCATTGTTTGTTTTTGCATCTTGGTGGAAATTGTATGGATTTACATGGGATCCCAGACTCTGGATCTCGTTTTTTGTGCACGACATCGGCTATTTTGGTAAACCAAATATGGATGGACCGGAAGGAGAAAACCACGTACTACTGGGAGCCAGGATCATGGGATTTTTATTTGACCGTAAAAGGAATAGATTTAACTTATATTATAACCCTGCAATTTTCCTTCACAAACAGGATATGCCATTTACGTGGGAGGGCTTTACTCGGTATCATTCACGTTTCTATGCGAAGCTTGACGGGGTAAAACCATCGAAATTATGTTTTGCCGACAAGTTGTCAATGTGTATGGAACCGGATTGGTTTTACCTTTTCCGGGTAAGACTATCTGGAGAAATTGACGAATACATGAAATTAGCTAAAACCAGAAACCTTGCTGGCGAAAAGCTAAATGAATACGAAAACAACATGCTGAGGACGAACGCACAGAGAGATTGGCGAAAAGCTTGTGTCTCCTACGTGGAACGGTGGGTATATGAACATATCGATGGAAGGGAAGACACGTGGACCCCAAAGTCCAAAATTTCGTTGAATGATCATGGAATTTATATTTAAAATTTATACAATATGAGAGTACATTATTTCTATAACCGAGACAGAGGACCATATTTTCACAGCGTGAGAATGGAAGCTTTATGGGAACAGGATATATATAGCTGCGTCAGGGAGTGTAATGAAAAATCGTTTACCTATGTTGAAAAGATTGAGGTGTTTATTTCAAAGGATCCGGAACGTTCTCAATTCAAAAAATTCAAAATTGAATTTGGAAAGGATAGTGCCGCCGGCCCTGGAGTTAATTCCGTTGCAGAACTGAATAAAAGCATGAAAAAGGAGTCATACCGTGGATCTTGGGAAAGAATCACCAGAAAACAATATGAGCGGATCAGGAAGGTTCTCTTTGCCCTGTATCAAAAGGGAGACACACAAATTAACTTTGACTTATTCAAAGGAAAGCAGACTTATTCCATAAATAGGATCATTGGGTAAAGTTGATATCAAACACTTACCACACGTATATATTTCCTCTCAGATATTTATTTATCATTATTTGCATACTATTACATGCAGACTACCAGCCTGATCCCGCTAGGGTCAGGCTTTTTTATCATGTCCAGGGGTGGTACAGATAAGTTGAAATATCGTCCGGGACAGACGCATCCGGGGAAAAGAAATAACCTCTCAAGGGACGGAAACAGCTTCTATAGACCACTCCCGGACGCCTGTATCCAAAAGGGAATAATGCATGTTCAGGGCACACCTGGACGCCTTATTGACCCTGATCCCGCAGGGTCAGGGATTTAAACCCATGAGTCCCGGTATTCCGGGACGAATACCACACTTTTATACCCCGATTGCTGAGTACCGCCCGGTAGGTGCCGGCTGAATTAACGCCATATCCCTGGCACCCCCCCTATTTTTTTCCTTACCTTTTAATTGTTTTGTATCAAAAAAATGTAACTCTGTAACTAATACTCAGAAAGTAAGAAAATCAGTTAGTTAAGCGGTTACATTTTTATTTTTGAAAAATTCAAGGTTACGTTTTAAAATGTAACCAGAAAACCGGTTACATCTGGTTACATTTTTACAAAACACATGGTCACACTTTTTTGATATCCTTTTGTAATATGTAATATATTATTAATCAAAAAGTTATTACAAACAATCCTATTTAGTTACGCAGTTACAAAAAATTGGTAAAAAAACTAAGGTTACTCATCAATAAACAGATTCACAAAAACTTCGTATATTTATTCCAGCTTTCGTTGCCGGTTTTGTTTCACTAAAAGACCGGACATGAATATTGATCTTACGACAAAACCACAGGTTATTTTTTCTTTGCCGCCCATCCTGGAGGCATACTGCCGTTTCATATTCTCTACACCGGAAAGGCAAAAGGAAATCATCATTAACAGGCGACATGACATCGGTAAATTAATCTTCGCTTATGTCATGAATGGTGACATCAGATTTAAACAGCCTTTAATGGATCACCCCGTTACTTTTATTTTACCAATGCCAAGCAATGAACATGGGTATTGGCTTCGATACCGGTACATTTACGTTCCGCGTTGGGCTGAAGAGAAGATAAATGACGGTATTGAATATGAATTCCGATCATGGGTAAAGGATCGTTTCCGGATCGGGTACGATATTGAGGAGGTACAGCAGAAGACAATTATTAACGCGATCCTGCGAGGCCTTAATGTCAGAAAAAATGTAGCGAATTACGACACGATCAAAAAAATTGACGACAGAAATGCCAGAAAAAAGCAGGAAATCATGTTTAAAAGACTTATAACTATAGAAAAATCAGAACTTTAACAAAATTTTGACGAGAAACTGTAGAAAAACCATGCATTTACCCTTAAAAAAATAAGAGAAATGAAGCAATTTTCACAAAAAGTAATGATTTGCCCGGTCAATTTATTGCCAGGTACCATCGCTCCTCCATACACCGGTTTCGATTTATTTTTTTCGAACATCGATATCGATCCGGACATAAAGGAAAGCCATGAACGCGCCGGATCTTTGTTCCGTTTTTCTCTCAGGGCTATATTCCAGGACGAATATAAATCGATCCTGGATAAGTATAAAAACCGCAGATCATTTGTACTGATCCTGTTCGATACCGATGGCGCCGGGTACCAGGTTGGAAATGCCAACACACCGGTCAGAATGACAATCAGTCCGAAACAGTTTGTTTATGAGCTTCAGATGACAGCTTCATTACTGGGTCATCCGTTTTAAAGTCCTTTTAAAAATTTTTCCGCGGATGGAACTTGCCTGAAAAAAGAAATGAAGGCATTCCATCCGCTTATTTCTTACATTATAAATTCGAGGTTCGACCGTGAACCTCTTCAGGAACTTGCCATTCAGTTAATCGGTGAACGGGAAGATTCATTCTTTGATGATCATATTCCCTCTTACGACGAAAATTCGGACAAGGCTGCAAATAAAATAGCTGCCCTTTTTGAACAAACCGATCCTAACATCCATATTACCCGCAATTTTAAGGAAACAGATATTCCTCTCAATTCTATTGCTTATCACCGCATTTTCGGTCCGATCCTGGCCGACGATGAATGGAAGTGGTATTTCAGTACCAAGCGGTTCATGTCCGACGTGATTGCCGCCGAACAAAACAGCCGGATCATCGCTCATTTTGCTCATGTGAATTCCGGAGGCGGTGAAGCCTGGATGCTCGAAAAAGCTTACGAAGTGGTTGCAGCCACGCAAAAACCTTTCCACGTTTTTATCGAAAAGAAAGCAGCCTCTGCAGCTTATTATCTCATTTCCCCCGCAAATGTGATCAACAGCTATACTGTAAACGACACCATTGGTTCAATAGGGACCATGGTCGCCTTCTGGGATATCATCCCATACTTCATTAAAGAAGGATTTAACTGGGTGGAAGAATACGCCCATAAGTCAGATCTCAAAAACAAAAAATTTAACGATTTAACCGATGGAAAACCGGAACAATACATCACCGAAGAGCTCGATCCGCTGCAGCAACAGTTCGAAGCGAATGTCAGAAAAGCGCGGACAAAGCTCGCAAAGCTCCCCGAAGACGATCCCGTCTTCAAGGGTGAGACGTTCGATGCTGTTCGGGCCAGAGAAATTGGCCTGATCGATAATATTACTGAACTGGAAACAGCGATCAGGGAAACATACCAGGCAGGTATGAATATTTCCAATCGAATCCAATCTCAGGCACGGGCACTAAGTTTAATTTAAAACTGTTTTAATATGAAGTTTAAAAAGCGTTTTTCTCAGATCCTGGAGTCGCTGAAGCTCATGGCGAAAGCGAAATCAGGACAACTGACCAAAGAAGATTGGGATAATATAGCTCAAAGCTATAAAGATACCCACGGAGTCGACATGTATGCCGACATGGCCGCCGATGCCGAACAGGCTGAAAAGGCCAAAGCTCACGATCAGGCGCTGGTTATGCTCGCCGATAACTCTGATGAAACCGAAACTGAAGAAGGCAATGGCTCAGGTGAAGGTGCTGCCTCAGGTGAAGGGAAAAAGGTCAACCTGGCTGACGAGATCCAAAAGATCAAGACTGAAAACCAGGAATTGAAAAATTCCCTGAAAACGATCACCGACAAGATGCAGGATGAAACCGCCACACCCGTACTTGAAATAAAATTCAATGCGACCGGTGCAGGCCTGGTTCACAGTGAGACCCACCTGTTCGGTATAAACAATGCCATTTTCGCAGTCGATCGCCGGTGGAACAAGCTGTTCCTTAATCCGGCAGCCATCCACACGTTTGGCGAAGCATCGAATGAGGAAAAAGACAGGTTCTTTACCGATTTCTCCGGGTTTGCCCGCAGCGTTGCATCTGCCGTCAATGCGCTGCATAAGACAGGACAACTGAGCAAAGAAGTTCTCCGGAACTCTGCCAACCCCGATCTGACTGCACTGACCAACGCAGGCCTGGGTGATCAGTTTGTTCAGTTCCGCGTTCGTGAATTAATTGCCCGCGTACTCGAACTTCCCGATCCGTTCGGTATCTTCCCGATGCGTTCCGGCATCCAGGATCGTGACCTGATCACCAATGCATTTATTGGAGAACTTACCCAGGCTTGGCAGGATTCTGAAACCTCTCTGAAAGGATCCAGCGCTCTCGAACCCGAGATGGGTTATGTCGATGACGCCATGATCCTGTCAAAGTTTGGTTCCTTTAAGGACATGGAACGGAAATATATCGGTTATCTGAACACGAACGGGTCAGATCCAATTAAGTGGGGCATGATCGAGTATTTCATGTTGCTGTACATGATGCAGGCCCGCAAAGAACAGTTCCAGCGTGTTATTCGCGGTATTTACCTGAAGCCGGTCGCCGGTACTCCGGGTCATTACCTGAACGCATCCACCGGTCAGATCAACAGGATGCTCTTATACCACATTGAAAAGAAACTGCGTGGTCTGGAAGATGCTTCCCTGGCAACCTACGATAATACCGGAACAGTACTGCTCGATGCAGTTATTGAGTTTTCTTCCTGGTTAAAGGATAACCTGGATCCGCTTGGCGTGGAAGTTGAACAGAACCTGGCTATTTTCCTGAATAAGAATCACCGCCCGTGGTTCCGCGCCGGTTACCGGAGCAAATACAACCTGCACGGCGATTTCGACGGCATTGAAGATACCAAGGTTCCCGATACCGAACTTCGCATTATCTGGGTGCCCAACATGGGTAGCCTGAAGGTGATGTGGGCGACTGTTCCCGGGAACCAGCAGTGCCTGGAGAACATCCCGGGCGAAATGTTCAATTTCTACATGGAACGCCGGTTGAACAATGTTTACGTTCAGTCCGTGTGGAAGGAAGGCGCGGCTGCAGGATATGCCGGTCGCCAGTCTGCCACAAAAGCCGCCCTCGATGCCCGCGAATGGGATCAGCAACTGATGTGGTTCCCGAAACCATATACCGCCCTTGCCGACAACGCCACTACTGCCAATGCGGCAAACGGATTCTGGTTCAAAACGGCTGAAAATACCGGTGTTGTTTCCGGAGAAGATACCGTTTCTCCCGCTTTAACAGATATTACATCAAAGCAGGCCGGGCAACTCTATATTATCGAAGCAGGCGCAATCGGCGACTATCCCACTGTGATCGCTAAGAGCGGCAATTTCAGTGAAATTACCGCCGCATGGGAACCCGAAGCTGTTGGCGATCTGATCGCTGTATGCTGGGATGCAGGTGCCTCCAAGTATAAAGAAATCTGTCGCGTCGTAAACGGCGTGCTTTCGTACAATTCGGCCACGACCCCGAACGCGATTGGTGCGCGATAGTTGTGATGGATCCTCCGGGCTCAGCCCGGGGATCCTTTGATTTTTTAGAATAATCTTAAATTTTCTCAAGATGTACAAAACATTTAAAAAACAAAATAAAAAGCAGCGCGCCTGGGCAATGAAACAGGTTTTCGGATCCAGGCTGAAGCTGTACCAGAAGTTCACGGCTTTGACGCTGCTGATTATCGCGGTACCTGCCGTTCTGTTCGCCTTTGTCGATCCCGCATCAATCCCGGCTGCGATCGGGATCACCGGCGGTTCAACCCTGGCCCTGACCATGGCTGCCATCGGCAACATCGATGACGATTCGGATTACAATTCCCAGGGAGGTCCGATCGCATACGAATTCAGACTTGTCGAAGCCAGCCAGATCAATACGTCCGTCAATTTCCCGCAGCCAAATGCTTCGCGCGAACTGGCGGATATTACGCTTAACGCCGGGGAGGTCCCGCATTCATTCCAGTCACACAGCCGTCCGACATATTCCGGTACCGGTGAACTGAATGATTATACGATCGACCCAAATAAGGATATCTCCATTGCGCTGGCGAATATCTTCCGCGACAAGGTGCTCGATTTCTGTGAACAGAAAAGCGGGGCCAAATTTATCCTGTTCTTTAGGAAGATTGAAGAAACGCAATGGTATGTGGTCGGCAGTCTGGATCAGCCGCTCCGGTTTTCCAAATATGAAATCAAGGGAGACGCCGATGCTTCTGTAGCTGTATGTAATTTTACACATAAGTCGATCCGCCAGTTCTACAAATACACCGGTGCATTATCAGCAGCTTCAGCCACGGTCATTGCAGCCGATGCGACTAACCTGGGAGTAACTTCAAACGACCGTTATCAATTAACTGATAATACCGGTGCGACTGCTATAGCAACCGTTTCCGGGATAGCGGCATCCGATCATGGTCGGTTAATCACAGTTTATGGTTCTGGAGGTAGTCATCCCTCGACGATCCAGGATAATGCCGTCTTTACTTTAGCAGGCGGAGCCACCTGGACCGGAAACGCCGGTTCAAAAATATCATTCAGGATCCTCGATAACACGACACTTGTCGAAGTGCTCGGATCCCGCGTTCAAACCGCTTGATTCCCGTTTATTTTCATAATTAATGATCCCAAAACCCGATGTACTGCATCGGGTTTTTTTGTATATTAGCATCATCAAACTAGAACTATGATAATACCGCTGAAACAAATCGAATTATTCATCCAACAGCTACCTAAAACAATTGACTGGCCAGCAGAAGAATTTCAGTTTGCTATAGAGATGGCATCATATCTTTATGTGTTGCATAATAATAAACCACCACGTATAGATGATGAATTACCAATAGTTACTTTTAGAAAAAACGTTACAGGGAATAACTGGCAATGGTGGTTGAATGGCTTTAAAATAAACTTAAGAATTTTATCCGATCTGATTCATCAAATACAATCGAGTAGTAACGAACGCTATGTAAGACCAGATGCTGAAATAACTCTTCTTCCAAAAAAAGATTTTGTTCTTTATCCAAATTATAGACGCATAAGGATGGTTAATCAGGACGATGATCTTCCACACGTGATGTATTTCAAAAGAAATAAAAATAATGACGATTGGGAACTGAGAGAAGTTTCTTAATTAATAGTAAAAAAGCAGCAAAGGCTGCTTTTTTTATGCTGTCCTTTAAAATCTTTGCATTGCAAAATAACTTGGATTCATAATTTC